>NZ_JUEE01000130.1:0-17734 GCF_000802135.1 Desulfosporosinus sp. BICA1-9 | reverse complement strand
GTTTGTTTCACAATGGGGATGGATCGGCATCTTTGTCGACCTGTTGATCATTATGCTGTTTGCACTCTTTCCAGTGATACCCTTTGTCTTAATAGCTGGGGTGAACACCCTTCTTTATGGTTGGGTCGGAGGATTTCTGCTTTCCTTAGTCGGTAGTCTGCTAGGGGCTGCTGTGGGTTTTTGGTTAGCCCGTACACTTGGTCAACCATGGGCGCAACCTAAAATGGGAAAGCTCGGCAAGTGGGGTAAACTAATTGAAGGTAATAGTTTCACCATCATTTTGATCTCACGACTCATCCCAATATTACCCTCTGCAGCTGTCAATTATGCTGCCGGCTTATCTCTAATGACCTTTCCTAGATTTCTGTTAGCGACTTTCATTGGTAAAATTCCTATGATTCTATGGGAATCTTGGGTGGGACATGACTTTTGGCGTTTGACGGATCATCCAGGTCGATTATTACTGGCCTTAGCGATCGGTGTTCTTGTCTTTGGCTTAACAGGCCTCTACTGGTATCTTTCCATGAAACGCCTTAACAACCCTGAACCCCGCTCAGACATAAATAAGTAATAGCCGCTGAGAAGGCGGCTATTACTTATTTATGAGCTTACTTATTCGATACTTTTCTTCATCCTAAACCTTAATATCGAGAAAACGCTTTAGCAATTACTTGATACCCGACAGCGTTCGGATGTGCCTGATCCTGACCGGTGAGCAAGCGCTCTTTTCCTTTAAACTCCCGATCTACATAAACGACTACGAATCCAAATCCCTTAGCCCATCTGATAATCATAGCATTACTATTATCAATCATCTCTTGCGCCAGTCGATAATAATGCGCATAGGGGCCCCACTCAGTCAAAGGATTATAAAGAGTTGCAACTTTAACGGTTGCATTCGGGCTCAGCAGCCTGATTTCTTGCCCCACTAGCTCCAAAGTTTTGGCCATATTCGCATAAATTAAGGGTATCTGAGCTGGATTTAAGCTCTGATGAGAGTTACCCATAAGACGAAGTAAATCATTTGAGCCGATGGTCAGTGTAATTAGAGAGGCTTGGGAAAGAGAATGACGAAGGCCCCGATTTGATTTTAATAAGTTTAACAGCCCCCTTGTTGTTAAACCGTTGATTCCTAAATTCAGGATGCGCAAATCTTTATCGTGTCGTCCCAAGTAATTTCCATAGACATTGGGAAAAGAAAAGGGGCTAGCTACGCCATATCCTGCAGTAATCGAATCACCTAATGCAACATATAGACTCACATTTATCACCGCTTTCAAAGCACCCATATGCTTCAGGATATGTATGTTCACTACTCTTTGTCACATCCTGAGCATAAATCTCCGAAAATATGGGATCATAATCAAAAAGCTTTGAAACGATGTGAGGATTATTGACGACAATTCGAGATCTCATTAGTAAAGGGAATTCTTCCTCTTTATATGCGGCACTTGGCAATCTCTTCTTGCTGATTATCAAAGGAATTGCCGCAGTTTCTAGTGGTAGCGGTGCAATGTTTGCTGAGGCTATGCATACTGGTGCCGACGCTGTTAATCAGCTCTTTGTCTTTATTGGTAGCATTCTCTCTGAACGAAAACCGACTCCACGGTTTCCATCAGGATTTGGGCGGCTTATCAATGTCTTCTGCATGGGGGCAGTCATCGTAGTGACCATCATGGCCTATGAAACGGTTCTAGAAGGAATCCATTTAATTCAACATCCAGCCCCCTTTGGCAAGCTTGGTTTGACGATTTTTAGTCTCGCTGCTTCAATCACTATTGATGGCTATGTCCTATCCAAGGCCATGCGTGAAATATTAAGCGAAACTCGGACTACGGGAAAAGGATTAGGCATTGTACCAATAGCCGTAAAAAATGTCAAACGTGCCTCTCCGGCTACACGCCTTGTCTTCTATGAAGATCTTGTCGCTACCTTCGGGGCCATTCTAGCCCTGATAGCTATTCTGATCACTCACTTTACTTCGATCAAGGCCTTAGATGGCTTTGCAGCGATCATTATCGGGCTCCTCATGGGTGGAGTCGCTTTTCAAGTAGGATATGAGAACATGGTTGGATTGATCGGTGTTTCAGCTCCCAAGGACGTTGAAGACAAGGTCTCACAAATTATCTTATCCGATCCCGATGTGACGGATATTAACAAAATGCGTATCCTCCAAGAAGGACGTTTTTTTCACGTCGAAAGCTACATAGAACTGAGACCAGGCCTATCCCTAGCTGTGGCTGATGACATCAAATTTAGGATTCGAGATAAGCTCTTGACCTACAAGGATATCACGGATGTAACATTAGGAATTATTGAAGATACTGGGATTAAGGACTGGGAAACAACTATCTCATAAAGAAGTAAAACACAAGGACAATAGTTCCCTTGTGTTTTTTACGTGATCCTTTGGCTCGCTTCTGAAGTCCCTTGAAGGACATTTCTTCAACAAAAACCTCCGTACCCTGGCTTATAATCTCGTTGGCCAATCGTTCGTGGGATTGCTTGCGAAGATTACTTAACTTACCTTGGATTCTTTGGAGTTTGCATTGATCTCTCAGATAGTGCTTAGACCTTACCCAAGGGTCATGATTACTCTGATTAAAAGTTCCATCGACCTTAAACTTGTTAGGGTTATTCGCCCGACGACTGCGATCCATTTTTCGTTGAAGCTTCCTAATCTCACGATATGGCGTATTGATCTCCGGTGCCAGTTCCAACAACCTTACCTTTTCAGAAGAACTAATCCCAACTGTCTGTGTGCCAATATCAATTCCAACGTTTGAGCTACCCACCTTGTTTCAATTTGCTTTGAATTTAACCCCTCGTACTTCGTTTCCTTTTTCAGCTTTCTATAGCTTTCTAGCCTTTCGATAGAGAGCACACCGTCACAAATGGCTTGTTGTATCGCACAATTTGGTTCACTGTTATGGGTACAGTCGTGAAATTTACACATTTCCGAAAGATCGTCAATGTCAGAATGAGCAGTGGAGAGTATCGCCGTGGGAACTGTCAAAGCCTAATACGAATATTCACAACCTAGATGTTTTCTACTAAAAACCTCTACTTCTATTGCAACTTGTTCTGGATCTTCATGATCAATAAGTACCCTTTTGAAGAAGCCTGCCATTATTTTCATATCGTCTTCTTTCATTCCTCTTCTTGTCACTTCAGGAGTACCTATTCTTATCTCTGCACTGTTCCCTGAGAAGTCATCCGAACATAATATTCTTGCCTTTTCCAGATGCTTAGCTGGGGCTTCATTAAAGTATTTACCCACATCTACCAATAACAGATGTGACTCGGAATAACCCTTTCCTTTCCCTAAAACGTGGAATCCAAAGTCATCCAACGCCTTGGCAAAGGCTTTCGTGTTCCGAACAATTTGTTCTGCATACTCTTTTCCAAATGCTTTCATTTCCATGATCGATACCGCTAACGAAGGGAGGCGATTCAAATGATGGCTCGTTACTAACGAGGGAGAAAGCGTATTCCCTACCTTTTCTATCAGCTCATAATTATTTGATACAACAAAGCCGCCTTGGGGTCCAGGGAACGATTTGTGCGTACTCCCAAACATAATGTCCGCGCCTTCATCTAGTGGGTTTGGAAAAACACCTGCAGCAATTAATCCGGTAACATGGGAAGCATCATAAGCGATCAAGATCCCTTGTACATCTGCAATTTCCCTAAGCTCCCTGACAGGTTCGGGAAATAAGGTTCCAGAACCACCAAAAATGATCAGCTTGGGTCTTTTTTCAAGGATTTGTTGCTTTAACTTTTCAATATCTACACAACGGTCCTCATCAAATAACATGTACTCCACTTTAATTGTTTCATCAAACTGTTTAATCTGGCACATAGGTCCTACCAACCCATGTCCCCAATCCTTCAGACTCACTTCTATCACTAAATCACCAGGTTCTAGTAGGGCCAACACCACCGACATCCCAGCCATATGTCCACCAATCGGTCTCAAATCAGCATACTTGGCATGGAATATTTCCTTAATAAGTTCCTGAGTGTCCGTTTCAAATTCTTGAATATATTTATTACCGGTATATTCTCTATCGTCCAAATTCGTCGTCACATAGCAGCCATATCTGTTTCCAAAATCGTTGCCTAAATAGCTGCGAACCTTTTCACTAGCAAAGTTTTCTGATGCGATCAGATTCAGACAGCCCTCTCTATAATTCATGTGTTTTTCGAGAAGAGCGTCGATATCTCCCGTTGTTCTAAGCATTGTTATAACCCCCTCCTCTTTTAACTAAGCCTTCTAGCCACCAGCCAATGGCTTTATAATAGTTACTGAATCCTTTTCATTCAATTTGTAATGATCATAATCTCGCATGAGTATTTGCTGGCTGTTAATAAAAACAGCGACTGACTTTGAAAAATCCATGCTCTTTAAAAGCAACCCTAAGGTATAATCAGCTGGAACAGATATAAGCTTATGATTTACTTTTAACTCCATGTCAAGTCTTTCTCTAGCAACCAGTCCAAGGACAGTCCGATTAAGGTTGCCTCTGTTGGACTCCCTGTTTTGGTATCCCAGCCTGCAAGCTCATAATACCGTTCTTTCGCCTTTTCAAAAGCCGCTTTGTCCAGTTGTACTCCTTTTGATGGCCCATCGTTAAACGCTTCAAATAACCGTTTCGGGAGCTGATCATCTTCCTTGGTAAAGCCTGCTTTGGCATTGAAGTACCTCATCATGTTGATTCTTCGTTCCCCTACCAACATTAGCTCATAGAGTGACGTATCCCACCCAAGGCCATATTTACACAAATCAATCAGATCCGTCGGCCCGTAAAGTTCCCAAGAAGGACCCCAAACGAATTGACACAAACATAGGCTGTCTAGGATAGAAAAATATTTTTGACTGGCTAAGGCAAATCTCACCTTTTCAGCATCCAGCTCATAAGAATTATCATAGCCTTTCCAGATACCAATTTGAGCTAAGCGCTGTCTTTCCCTACTATCCGGTGGCAGTACCAAAAATCCATCATGCTCACTGGATTGATGATCGGCACCGAACGAATTTACAGCGTAAATTAGTCCGACAGCAGGCTTAAATTGCGGCATATGGGCTGGCAGTTCTAGACCTTTCACTGAAATGCTCAATTCAATGGCATCCTGCCCAATTTGCAGAGCTGCCCGTAAACTGCCTTCAGCCAGCAAACGTCCAAAACCCTCACGCTTGGCAATTTTTTCTACTAAGATTGGTAGAGCACGATGATTCCCAAAGTTAAGTTCTAAGCCGTCGGTATCCTCCCTGGTAATCAACCCTTTTTCATAACACTCCATCGCAAAAGCAATTGTCGCGCCACACGATATCGTATCAAGACCATACATATTACAAAGTTGATTGCATAAAGCGACTGTTTCTAAATCGGTTACACCGCAGTAGGATCCAAAAGCCGCGCAAGTCTCATATTCGGGACCGCCATAGAGAGGATCGACCACACCAGGAATTTCGACGACTCGTTTGCATCGAACCGCGCAAGCAAAACAAGTATCTCGATTCTTTAAAATTGTTTCATACATCGTTGTTCCTGTTATATTGTTTGCACCTTCCACTAAGTGCCCGGCAGTCCAGTTGTTAGTGGCTAGGAACCCCTCATTGTTAAAGCCTTCTAAATCTCCATCCGTGCCATATTTGCCCAATCCGGCCACCGCTTCATTTTCTACCAATCTTGTTTTAACACTGGTTGCTAATTCTTTAAACTTATCAACGTCATAAGCCTTGGTCGGCTTTCCTTTTTTCAGTACCACAGCTTTTAAGTTCTTGGAGCCCATGACAGCACCCATGCCGGTTCTCCCATTGGCTCGCGTACACTGGTTGATAATACACGCGTATTTTACAAGGTTTTCCCCTCCAGGCCCGATCTGAGCAATTTCTAGATCGTTAACTCCAATTTCAGTCCGAATAATTGCCTCTGCTTCGCCTGTTACCTTGCCCCAAACATTTTGTGCGTCCCGTAGTACTGCTTCGTCTCCATTAATATATAAATAGACCGGTCGTTCTGCTCTTCCTCGGAAAACAACAGCATCCCAACCGTTTAATTTCAAATGTGCTGGAAAAAATCCGCCTGACTGGCTATCGCCAATGGCACCTGTCAATGGGCCCTTTGCGGTAATGTTTAATCTGCTACTACCACTGATAGGTAGTCCGGTCAAGGGAGATACGGTAAAAATAAGAGTATTCGCCGGAGATAGTGCATCATTTTCCGGTTCCATCTCCTGGAGCAACAAATAAACACCCAGGGCTGAGCCGCCTGGATAAAGCCTGTAGATTTCTCCTGATAAGAGCCTTGTTGTTATTATACTGGTTGACAAATTGACCTCTAAAATTTTAGCATCCGGAAAAATATTCATACAATTTTCCCCTTATAGCGATACACTGTTATATAAGTACCATAAGAGATACTTATATAACAGTCATACCTTTTTATTTACTCGCTTTCATCTAGTTTTCGAGATCCCTACTTCTATTAGTGGGGGGCGGGTGGTTTGTACGTAAACTTACTGGAGAGCTTTCGCTTCTGCCTGAAGTTGTAATAGAATCTCTTTGCCTTTTGGTCCAACCATTTCAGCATACTTATCATAGGCCGACTTGCTGGCTACTCTGAAGGCCTCTCTCTCTTCTTTGGTTAATTCAACAATCTTGATGCCGCTCTTTGCTTTGATCTTATCTAACGCTGCACCGTTGGATTTCGCTTGGATCGCAAACGATTCGGGACGAAGCTCTTCAATGGTACTCAGAACCATTTGTTGTTGATCTTTTGACAGGGAATCAAAGAATTTTGGGTTGGTCGAAGTTGTTGTCATATAGAGGTTTGAGCTAGCTAAGGTTAAATACTTCTGTACTTCATAGAATTTCATTTCTTCAATTGCAAATAATGGATTCTCTTGACCTTCGATCATTTTCAACTGCAACCCGCTGTATACTTCCATATAAGGAATAGGCGTAGGATTCGAGCCGTAGGCTTGATAGGCAGCTACAATCATGGGTGAAGGCATGGTTCTCATTTTTAGGCCTTTCCATTTAGCCGGAGTATTAACTTCGACGTTGGATGTCCACTCCATGGAACCTTCCGTCCAATAGGACAATACCTTTATGTTCTTCGCTAGATATAAATTTGACAGTGTTTCGTTCAAGGCTTTACTTGTTTTGAAGAGTTCGGCATTTTTGTCCATATTATCTGAAAATAGGAAATGAAGTGAGAATAACTGATTCTCTGGGACGATGGTACCCGTATTTCCCGGTGATACTATCCCAAATTCCAGACCGCCATTTTGGAGCAATTCAGCTTGCTGTGTGGCATCTCCAATTTGTCCGACAGGATAAACATCGACTTTTACTGCGCCGTTAGATTTCTTTTCAATCAATTCTTTAAATCGTTTGCTATATAAGTCTTGAACGCTCCCATCAATTTCCTCATGGGCAATTCTCCAGGTAACGACTTCCTGCTTCTTATCGGATGTGGTAGTCGGAACTGTCGGTGCGGTCGGTGCTTTCGGAGCACATCCAATTAACAGGGTAATCATCAGTGTAAGGATTACAAATAGACTCGTCAGTTTTCTCATACAGACCCCTCCTCAAATTTAATATAGTATCGTTAAATAGCCAAGAAATTTAGAACAGACCTTACATGCATTTCTACTCCGATTTTTAACGTATCTTCATCTATGTTAAACATGGGGTGATGATGCGGATATTGGCTATTCTTCTCCACATTACCTGTCCCCACAAAGTAGAAAGCACTGGGCACGCGGTGGGTAAACTCAGCAAAATCTTCTCCTGCCATGCATCTGTATTCGACAATATTATCTTCTTTGCCAAAGGTCTCCACAGCTGCTTGCTTCACATAGTTAACCATCGATTTATCATTGTACAGCGATGGATTGCTTGGAATAAATTTCAAGTAATACTGAACACCCATTCCTTCACATATTCCTTTGATCACTCGTTCAAACTTCTCCAAGAGAATGATTTTCTCGGTCTCTTCATTTTTGAATAAGAATCTGATGGTGCCGCCGATTTCGACTTTGTCGGCAATAATATTCCTACCGCTGCCACCATGTACATTACCCACCATAATGGTTATGGGAAGGAGTGGATCGACTTCTCTCGTTTGTATCGATTGCAAGCTTTGTATCACAGTAGCAGCAACTAGTATAGGATCAAGCGCAGTATGCGGTGCAGAAGTATGTCCGGCTTTTCCTATAATAGTGATTTCAAACTCTTCCGTACACGCCATGATCGGTCCAGTTGCTAAACCAATTCTCCCACTTTCGATCGGTGTCCAAAGATGTAACCCAAAGGCAGCAACCGGCACGGGATTCTCCAGTACTCCGGCTTGAATCATATTGAGGGCCCCTGCCTCTTCTTCATTGGGTTGAAAAACGAATTTAACATTGCCCTTGATTTCTTCCTTATGTCTGACTAATATCTTGGCTGCCATCATCAGCATCGCGGTATGCCCATCATGCCCACAAGCATGCATGATTCCTTGAGTTTTCGATTGATAGGTTAACCCTGTCTTTTCTTCTTGCGACAGAGCATCCATATCGGCTCTTAGTAAGACGGTATTCCCGTCATGGTTGCCCCTTAATAGCCCTACAACCCCGGTTTTTGTCATCATCTTAACTTCCAGGCCCAGCTGCAACAAATAATCATAGACAATTTTAGAGGTTCTGAATTCTTGATAGCCCAATTCCGGATGCCTATGAAAATCCCGACGCAATTCAATCAATTCATCCTGAAACATAGTAATTTCTTCTTTGATTTTACTCATATTCATACCTGTCTTTTCTGATTTTTTTACTTTATGTCGCCTATGAAATCAGCACCAATGAAAGCCACGGAAAGGCAATAATGATAATGGATATGACAACAAGCATTAACAAGTATGGCCCAAGCCCTTTGATGACTGCCAAAAATGGTCTGTCAAAGATTGCGCTGGCTGTGAAGATATTGCATCCAAACGGCGGTGTAATGGATCCGATGGCAGCCTGCAGCGTGACGATGATTCCCAAATGAATTGGATGAATTCCGGCGGCCACAGCGATCGGGAAGAAGATCGGTGTCACAATAATAATGACCACAATAGAATCCACAAAACTACATCCGATAAAGAAGAATATTGTGACCCAAACTAGAATCATGAGCTGCGAAGGATTCGGTCCCAGCAAACTCGATGTCAGCAATTGCGGTATTCTTGCATAAGAAATAACCCAGGAGAATAGTTGTCCTGCCGAGACCAGAATAAAGACAGCAGAGGTAACTACCGCAGTCGATAATGCGATCCGTTCAAAGTCTTTAAGCTTAATGCTCTTAAATATAAACAGTTCCAAGATCACAGCATAGAGAACCGATACCGCTGCCGCCTCCGTCGGACTGAATATGCCTGCATAAATACCTACAAAAATTATGACCGGAAAACCAAGCGGCGCGATGGCGTCCTTAAAGGCTTTCATTCTTTCTGCCTTGGAAAGAGTGGCTGATTTAGGTATATTCTTTCGCTTAGAGTCAAAATAAATAAACACAGAAAAGAATGACAGGATTAAAAGTCCAGGTATTAAGCCAGCAATAAACATATCTCCTACTGATGCGCCTGTTACGACGCTGTACATAATCATGGAGATACTTGGAGGAATTAGCAAAGCGATGATGGCCGAGCTGATGATCAGCGCAATGGTATCTGAATCACGGTATCCGCTTTCAACAAGCCTTTTTTTCATAGGTTTACCTACTGCAACGACCGTTGCCTGTGTGGAACCAGATATGGCACCAAACAAAGTACATGTGGCAGCAGTTGTAATACCCATACCGCCATGAATATGCCCAACAAAGACTTCTACGAAATCCAGAAGTCTTTTGGCAGTCTGACCAGCACACATGATATCTGCAGCAAAGATAAACATAGGCACGGCCAGCAGAACAAATGCTGATACCCCTCCGACCAGTTGTTGGGTCGCTAGAAACGGATTCACATTGGGATAATATTGAACTAATACCACAAAAGGAGCGATAATCATGCTGACCAGCATAGGGAAGTTCAGTATCAGTAATAGCACCATAATACTCATGAGCAATAAAGCCATTACTTCACCTCCTTATTATCTATCTCTGCGCATTCAGCCTGATTCTTCAGAGGAACTTTGCACGCTTTCTCATCAAGGTAATCCCGGATTGTTTCCTCAGTCGATATCCAAATCTCTTTTTCTTTCAAATTCTTAATGAAGGTTCTGCCATACTCTATTGCGCCTAAGAAAAACCCGATCGGCACAACGGCTACAATTAAATACATCGGTATTCTCATGGAAGGTGAAACTCTGCCTAACTCATACACATTCAACGTATAGAGAACCCCATAGTAACAAATATAAAACATTGCGATAGACGTCCCACCGGTAATGACCATCGTGAGTATTTTTTTATATCGATTACTTACTTGATCATATAAAGCAGACATCGTGATGTGTTTTGCTTTTTTTGCGGCATAGCCGATCCCTAAGAAAGTTACAATGAGCGTTAACGTCTGTCCAATTTCTTCTGCAGAAGTCCAACTGTAATTAAACACTTTTCGACTGATAACACTTCCAACTAAAACTACGGCCATCAGTATGACTGAATAAGCAAGAATGAACTCTTCGCATCTTGTTATCGCTTTAAAGAGTGACTTCCCCATTTTCCCCCTCCTTCACTTCACGTCATTTTCCAATCCGGTCATTGAAGAGTGATTTCTATTTAACTAACAGTTTTCTCGGGTAATTCGTAAAGGTTTCGCATCCATTTTCTGTTACTCTAAAAGATTCACTGATATCCACGCCGCAGTCACTAAGCCAGATACCCGGAATCATATGAAAAGTCATGTTTGGCTTCAGAATTGTCTTGTCTCCCGGTCTGAAACTCGCGGTGTGCTCGCCCCAATCCGGCGGATAGTTAAGTCCCATGGAATAGCCGATACGGGAATCCTTAATGAAGCCACTCTTGGCAATGCTTTTTGCCCACACGCGCTCGACCTCTTCACAAGTCATTCCAGGTTTTATAGCATTGAGCGCATTGGTTAAACCTTCCACCACAACTTCTGCCAGGTCTCTAACCTTTTGAGGAGCATCCCCCAAAATCATCGTTCTGGAAAGAGGGCAATGATATCGTCTATAGCATCCTGAAAGTTCTAAAATCACACTTTCTCCATCGACATAAGGGCCATCCGTCCAGCTCAAATGGGGTGTTGAAGTTCTAATTCCGCTGGGCATTAGCGGAATAATTGAAGAATAGTCACCGCCGTAAGTTTTTGTACCACTGATTTGGGCATGATAGACATTAGCCGCAGCGTCGCACTGTCTAACCCCTACATTTATCGAATTATAAGCGGCTGCCATTGCATTCTCTGCAATCCTGGCTGCTTTTCTTATGTATTCAACTTCGAAGTCTGATTTAATGATTCTTACCCAGTTGACCAAATTTGTCCCATCTTTGAACGTTGCATTGGGTAATCCAACCACTAATCGCTCCTGACATTTGGCCGTATAGTAATAACTGTCCATCTCAGTCGCGATAACCCTTTTATCGCATCGTTTTTCTTTAATAATATCCGAGACAAAATCCATCGGATGTTTGATCAATGATTGTACATAATCATCTGTGTAAGCCCGGATGTTTTCTTCTTGGAGCCAAGTTGTTAACCTAGCTGCATTACCATCTTGTCCTCTGCCGACCCAAATAGGTTCATCTTGATCAGCGATGACAATTAAGCATTGGTGCACATAAAAGGACCAACCATCAAAACCCGTTAAATAATTCATGTTTGCTGGGTCAGTGACAATAATCAGATCAATGCCATTGTCACTCATGCTTTGTTTTGTTTTGTTCAGTCTTTCCTTATATTCTCCAACTTCAAAATATAAGTTTCTATCCATTTTTTTGCATCCCCCTTTTTTTATTACTGTAGATTGTTGTTTGTGCATTGTAGTTTTACATTGTAATTTGCAGATTGTTGATTGTTAACAATTTAAGTCACAGTTAATAACTGTTTCTATGCGAATTTTCCATCTCGATAAGAAATAATATGACCTCTCAGAGCTTCTTTACACTTTTCTATATCCTTATTCCTTAAAAACCTAATAATGTCATAGTGGTCTGTCGCTGTAACCAATAAATCACCAGTCTCATTGGTGTCATAGAGCATAGCCATTCTTATTTGGAAATAGATACCCTTTAAAATATTTACCCTTCTCTTGCTGCCCGATTTTTGCCAAATGAATTTATGGAATTCCATATCTTTTAAACTAAGCTGAATCATTCTTTCAGAAAAATTGTCTGATTGGTTTACAATATCCACCATATCTTTGACAATATCCTCTAATACTTTAAAATCCTGTTCGGTTAGTTTGTCTTCATGAATCAAAATTTCGATAATGTTATATTCAAGTAAAAGTCTAATGTCAAATATCTCTTTAATATCTTCGAGTTGAAACTTTGTCACATAAGTTCCCTTACGCGAAAGCACCGTTACAATGCCTTCTTTTTCTAAATCTTTGATACCTTCTCGCACTGGCCCCCGACTTATTCCTAGTTTATTTGCAACTTCTGTTTCTAATATATGTTCACCTTCATTATAAACCCTTGCTAAAATCATCTCTTTTATATAGTCAACTACTACACTACTTAAATTATCTCTTTGATACCTGTCCGCATCGTTCAGACTAATCATCTCATTTCTGATATCTTTTTCATGCACTCATACATTGGTTATATTACTTAAATCAGAATCTTTTTTAGATTGTCAATTGTCAACAATTTTTATGTAAGTATTATATTCGCCATTAATTGAAATAACCCTTTATTATTAAAAAATTTTTTAAGCAAACAATAATCATAGCCAAAACAGGAATAGCTATTTTTGCCGTCGCAAGCAGCCATTCGTTTCTGAAGCAGGCAAGCTTACATTGCCGATAAGCGTGTAGACTTATCGGCGCTTTCAACATGCACATCCTTAACCCTCAAACCCACTCCACAAGTTGCTTTCAACTGTGATTCTTCAACATCGGACCTCTTTCCAATGGCCAGAAGTAAAAAGAAGATTTAAACTTTAGAGTCGAATGTCCAATCAACCCTCAGATTAAGTATGGGATTCACCCAGTCTTCCCTAATTTGTGCTTCGTGTAAAAGTCTTGTGGAATGCATATCCTCCATAGAACCAAAAGCTCCAGCCCAACTCCGACCCAAATCGATACAGGTGCATACCAAGTGACAAGCCATGCCACCCCTCCTGCTAATGCTGTCAGCCATTTATTCCAGGTAAGTGGACGAATGAGCAATAAGCATAACGTTACAATAAAGATCAGAGCAGACATCACATAAACTACGAACTCGGTGTTTAGTTTGGCCATTGGCTCTATTTGATTTTCTACCCGCCCTTTTACGCCTTGCAAAATTTCACGGACAGCAAGGTAATCTGTGAATTCTGTGAACAAATCAAGGGAAAGTAAACTTGGCTGGGTCCAATGAAAAGACCAGCGGATGCGACTAACCAAACGGGTATGGCTCTCATCTATCGGATATAGGGCCCATATAAAACTGCCTACATGATTCATTCCAGTCCAAATTATATACTGGTTTGGTTCAATAGCATAGAAGATCATGTTGGCTACAGCACTAATCGGAACTCCATCGCCAACTTTAAATTGCTGAAACTCTGGCAAGATGCTGTCAGCACTGTGAATTCCCCGCGGGCTTCCTAGGTTTTCCAGAATGTCATAACCATAGTACCCTGCTCGACCATATCCCATCTGTAGCAGCCAAGGCCAGATTTCCTCCGGTGTACCCGCGATGGTAATCCCGCGGGTAGCGAAGAATTCCGGATTGGGATCCAGCTGATCTCCCGGCATGGATTGTTTCACTTCCTGGCCTGTTGCTCCCCAATTAAGCTGGTAAGGACGTGCCCAAAGCATGTACCCAGTCATTACCAGAGCAATAAGGGCCAAGGTAGCCAGGATCCTATTAATTTTTATTAAAGCGAAGAGTTTTTTCATAATTATTTCATCCTTATTAATCATTTTCCTAATCTGGGGAAATAGCGCCTTAGTCCTGTACTACCTCCGTGATATTACGATAGAACCCGTCACGAATATTACCGTCAATATGGCAAAGATAAGGTGAAAACTGACTGAGCTATTATAATCGGCAATTTTATCTTTAGAAAAATGGATGTAAAGGCCACAAATGGTGGTTGAAAATAAGAGAATTAATGTGATTACGTTCACGATTGTCCTAGCGATATTCATTGACTGACATCTCCTCAATATTAAAATTTTTCTACACTATTGACCCAATATTCAACTGTCATTGCATTTCACCGATAACAAATCGATGCCCATATCTCGGAGTCTGCTTAAGATACCGTGCAGGGCTGCCTGATCCACTACCTCCCCTGCCAAGCGAGTTATTCCTTCGGGAAGCTGAGTTATCTCCAGTCCTGCAAACCAGCCCGCCCTACGCTGGTCAATATGACCTCTGATCATAATCTCGTAATACTGCATTTAATCACCACCTCACTCTTACACTTTAGTTATAAATCTTTAATGAGTCTTAGAAACCTCTCGAAAGTAGGGTTTTCCCACTATCCGAAAGTAGGGTTTCGAGACTTAATCAGTAACAAAAAAGAGGAGTTCTGCCAAAGATCTGCAAAACTCCAAAGATATTCTCACCTCTTAATATAAGTTCGTTCTTATTCTTAACAGTCACCTCAACTCTGATTGGCAAGTACGCCCATTTGCTGGGCCCTAGCAACTGCTTGGACACGATTCTTGACCTCTAATTTACCGAATATGTTTTTAACATGCCACTTAACAGTCCCAAGTGAAATAAACAAGCTATTACCAATCTCTTCGTTGGAAAGTCCGGCCGCCAGCAGCCTTAGAACCTCAAGTTCACGTTCGCTTAATAGTTCTATCATACCTGGTAACGTTGGACAAGTGGGCGCCTTCTCATGGGGATGGGTATAGTATGCCAGCAGAGGAGTTATGAACTCCGGTCTTTTAGACTCAACTGTAAACAGCAAGTCCCTAACTTCAGGACCTTCACTCAGAAATGGGCGTATATATCCCTCAACAGCCGCAAAATTCACAGCCTCTTCCATTGAATGAATTGCTTCCTCCCGCCTGCCAAGTGCCTTCAATACCAGGGATGTAACAATTTGTCCATAAATTAATCTCCCGTTTCTTCCCCTTTCTCTGTCAAACTGGCAGATGTCATTCAATAATTTCAAGGCCTGCTCGTACTGAGCTGCTTCATATAATGTCCTGGCTACAACCATATACGGTATCTCCTTAAACGAAGTAATGCTGTCCGCCGGGTACAAGCTTGACCTTTCGACCCAAGCTAGAGCTTCTGCTAAATCCCCTTGTTTTAGTAAAAGAAGAGCTTCAAAAGCATCGTACCTAACCTTTATGAGCGGGAAAGCCTTAGCATCAGTATTCGCTTTAGCCTTTTTCAGAAGATCCATAGCAGTTTGAGTATCACCTAAAGCCCAGTATACCAGGGCGAGAGTCTGCTCAGCATCGCCACCCAATATTCGATTTAATCCTAACCGCTGGCTAGCAATTATCCCCTTTTCCAAGTATTCCCTGGCTTGCTCGAGGTTGTTACCCTCATAATGAAGAATACCTAACGGTATATACAACAGTTCAACCATAGGCAAAGGTTTACCTTGAGTGTCCACATAGTCCCGAAAGGCCTGATCACACAATTCCATAGACTCCTTGCGCCCACCTTGAATCACTAAATTCATGGTTATATCCACCAAGGCAACTAAGCTGGTGAAGATATGCCCTGCAACCTGCGCCGTGTGATAGGCCATGTACAACGTCGCCGTAGACTCTCCCATGGGGTCACTTTTTCTTTGGGCATGGCCTAGGGAGAGTAGAGCAATTTCCCGAAAAAAGGGGTCTTGATCACCAATCCTCTCAATAGCCTTCTGTGCTATTTCCTTGGTGCGAGGGTCATCATGGTAATTCGCAATCCAACCACGCAGTGCCAATAGTCTTCCCTCCGTAAGTTGGTCGCTGTTTTCAGCCGGAATTTTCTCCGCCTTGGTTAGACAATGTACGGCCTCTTCGCTTTTACCTAGTAAAAATAAGGACCAAGCTTTATAACTAGCCAATTCCCCACTCATGTCAACCAATTCTAGTGGAAGAGAACTGAGCCAATCCAGGAGGGTGATCACCTCTCCCCTTTGGAATAGTCGGGATGCTTGGGACTTAAGCAATTGGCTAGCCAAATCATAAACCTGAGCAGCCAAGGCAAATTTGATCCCCTCTTCCGGCATTCCATTACCAGCAAACCATAGTGCAGCCCGGTGCTGAAGGTTAATAAGTTCGGTTCTTGCTAATTCTGTACGAAGAAACTCACCAAACAGGTGGTGATACCGGTACCATTGCCGCTCATTGTCCAAAGGAATCAGAAATAAGTTAGTCTGTTCCAGCTTAGCAATAATCGATTTGGCGTTGCTCTGACCGGTTAATTCATTGCCCAATTCAGCATTAAAACGATCCACAACAGCAGTGCGGGTAAGAAATACTTGTATCTCCCGATCCGTACTCTGAACTACCTCTTCCATTAAATAGTCGATGATATAGCGGTGATTTCCGCTAAATGCCTTAATGAACTCGCCTACCTGCTCTGCAACCTGTCCATTGATTGAAAGAGCAGCCAGTTGCAAGCCGGCAATCCAGCCTTCAGTTCGGGCACCGAGCGCCGATACTTCCTCGTGTTTGAGCTTGACGCTCACTGAGGTTGCTAAGAAGTCCCCCGTCTCCGCCAGATCGAAGCGTAGGTCATTCATCCGTATTTCCGTCATCTGGTTGCGGACACGCAAGCGTGGGAGGGAGAGTGCCGGATCCTCCCGCGTTATCATCACAAGGTGCATACTGGGCGGATGATTATCTAGTAAAGCCTGGACTACCTGCACAACAGATTCGTGCCTAATCACATGAAAGTCATCCAGGACTAGAATGAATGGCTCCATTGTTGCCACTATTTCGTTGATCAGGGTAACCACCACGGCTTTTACTGATAGCATTCCGGACCCGGATAACAGTCTTGCGGCCTCCAGTCCAATGTTTTTATTGACTCTTTGCAACGCAGCAATAATGTAACTGATAAACCTCACCGGGTCATTGTCGTGTTCATCTAAGGAAAGCCAGACCTGAACCTGGTTAACCCTATCTAGCCAGTCCGCTACCAGAGTTGTTTTTCCATACCCGGCGGGGGCCGAGATTAAGGAAAAAGCTCTATCCAAACGAAGTCCCTCATTAAGCTTTGCCAACAGCCTTGGACGCCTAACTAACCCCAGTATAGGTTTAGGTATGTGCAGTTTAGTTTTTAGTAGTACACTCCCCATATTGTTCTTCCCCCGCTATTCTCTTTTTCATTAGTATTCTTAAAACCAATTGAATTTTCCTTCCTTTCAATATTGATAATTGCAGATTTTTAATCAAGACTACGTTCTGGACGTCGTCGAAATTAAACCGGTTAAACGTAATTGTCAAAAACTCTGCACATAGCAATAGCCATTTAGAACTGGGATAATTACCTCAAGACTAATTGAGGAGGAATTATCCATGACACATGACGAGCAGTCTAGGATCAGACGCCAGCAGGTAAACGCTTACCGTGCTTCCGGACAAACGGCTGCTGCATGGTGCTCAGAAAACAACCTAAGCA
>NZ_JUEE01000129.1:0-10778 GCF_000802135.1 Desulfosporosinus sp. BICA1-9 | reverse complement strand
TGTGCTAATTTTATTTATAGAATTCACTATTATATTTCTTGGTTAATTCTGATATTTTACCCATGACCGCTTTCCCGTCAATGCTTTTCTTGTTCAATACCTCAGCATACTGGCCCTGTAACGGCTTGAGTTTCTCATTCCAACGTGCACTTTCTTCAGCAGAGAGCGTAATCAATTGATTGCCCTTGGTAACGGCAAAATCAAGACCGAGTTGATTTTCTCCCTTTGCTCCATCTTTTCCATCCCACATTGTTGAAGCAGTCGCAAATACTTCCTCGTTCACTTTAGTAATAGCATCTTGAATCTCTTTGGGGAAGGAATCCCATACCTTTTTATTCATAGTGGCATAATGAACAGTATTATACAACATATCGACGCCCGAGGTGACGTACCTCTATACCTTTCACTGCAGCTAGGAGCGATACCCCCGCCCATTGAACCTGCGCCCAAAACACCGATTTTTAATGTCATTGTAATCCCCTCCATCTAATTTGTTATTTTAGTATTGTTAATTATGTCTCGCGATCCATTCGCTCAACCCATTCCAACTTTCCTGAAATATCTCGTGAGGCATGAGTTTTACGTTATTGATCACCGGCTTAAAATCCATCAGACGCAAAACATCATGTTCCAAGTCTATCCCTGGAGCAATTTCCAGCAACTCGAGACCGCTATCCGTCAATTCAAAGACAGCCCGTTCAGTCACATAGATCACCTGTTGCCGGATACTTCTTGAATAATCACCGCTAAAGGTGATTTGTTCCACAGCTTCAATAAACTTTTTCATAGTCCCTTCCCGTTTGATGTTAAGTTTGCCGCCCAGAACTTCAACCTCTAAACCGTTAGCCGTAAACGTCCCACAAAACACCACACGCTTCGCGCTTTGTGTGATATTAATAAATCCACCGGGCCCCGCTACCTTATTATGAAATTTACTGACGTTAACATTTCCTTTTTTATCCGTTTGGGCAAGTCCCAAGAAGGCCACATCGATGCCGCCACCATCGTAGAAATCAAATTGGTAAGGCTGCTCCAGAATCGCTTCTGGATTGATGGCATTGGCAAAATCAAGTCCCGAAGCCAGCACCCCGCCAATGCCGCCGCCCTCGCTCGTTAGGGTAATCTTGTCGAAAACCTTTTCTTCTGCAGCGACGGCGGATATGCCTTCCGGCATGCCAATACCAATATTGACGATGTCATGATCTCTCAATTCAATGGCCGCTCTCCTGCAAATGATCTTACGTTCGCTCAATGACATAGCGGGAATGGATTCCACCGGGATTTTTAAGTCGCCGCAAAAAACGGGATTAAAATAGGTTCCTTGGGTTTGATAACTATTTTCTGGCTTGGCCACATACACATAATCCACCATGATTCCCGGCACACGAACTTTTTTGGGATGCAAGGTGCCAGCCTTAGCCACGTATTCAACCTGAGCGATGACAATACCCCCGCAAGCTTTGGCCGCTTGGGCCACGGACAGGGTTTCAACAAGGATGCCATCCTTTTCGATGGAGATATTTCCATGCTCATCGGCTGTTGTCCCCCGGATGATGGCTATATCGACCTTAGGTGTTTTGTAACGCAACCATTCCTCGTTGTCGATGACCATGACTTCCACCAGATCTTCCTTGGTCTTGGTCAGAGCGTTGATTTTTCCGCCTTCCAGTCGGGGATCGACAAAAGTTCCTAAGCCTACCTTGGTAATGACGCCGGGGCGCCGCCCGGCAATTTCCCGGGGCATAATGGCCAGTACGCCTTGAGGTAAGCTGTACCCTTCAATGTCATTCGACATCAGCATTTTACCGATTTCCGGTCCGCTAGCGCCAAAGTGACCGCAGACAATTCGCTTAACCAAGCCTTTGTGGGCAAAATGAGCGATGCCTTTGTTATTGCTATTTCCGGTTCCGGTGGAGTGATAGATGGTTAAATCCCTCGGATTGCCGGTTTCTAGAAAACTCTTTTCGATTTCGATAGCGATCTCTTCGGCAAATCCAGCGAGCCCAAAACCACACGTATAGATGGTTGTCCCTTTAGAAATCAGCTCAGAAATCTCGTTGGACTTGATAAACTTTTTCATATATATAATCATTCCTTTAGCTTCGCTCAAGGCACAAAACGTAATGAAATACGTTGGCTTTTAACGGATTTTTTATTATTCTAAACTCCTAGGGATAACAATTAACTACAAATCACGCGGAGGTGAGTGGGCTGCTCCAACATGGAGTGACCGCATGTATATATGTGTAGATTGTCTTTCCGTGAGTAGACAAGGCCGTCACCGACCTTGCCCCCCTCTTTGAACTGTACGTGCGCAATTAACGCATACGGCTCTCCAACAACTTTACAAATAGTTTGCAGTTAGGTTTACGTAAATCTTTGGTTTCACTATCGGGAAAGTTTTCATCAATCCGTCTCGAAATGCATCCCCGTATAGCTTTTCCTTTGGATTCTACGATTCAACCACTTGAACAATAGATTGACAACCATAAATTGGAATACTGCAATGCCTTTAAAATTATCTGTGACTCCGTAGTAGTGATAGTGCCCGAGCAGTGATTGATTTACTCTGTCAATTATGTCTTTAACAGCCCAATCCCGATGCTCTTTTAGCCACAGATTTAGCATTCTCAATTTTGCTGTAGTCTTCTTGCGACACGATTTCACCTTGACACGGAAGAATTTCTTCTTTGTATCCATGCTGCAAAAGAAAGTGAAACCTAGAAAATCAAACGTTTCGGGTTTTCCCTCGCCTCGCGCAGCTCGGTTCTTTACTGCAACTCTGCCGAATTCCAATAAGCATGTCTTTTCATCTGCTAATTTAAGACCGAACTTCGCAAATCGAATCGGCAGTTCCTGATAGAACTTTTCTGCATCCTCTTTGTATTGGAAGCAGCATACAAAATCATCGCAGTAGCGGATAATGTATGCGTCACCGCGACACTCGCTCTTCACCTTTATGGCAAACCACGTGTCAAGAACATAGTGCAGATAGATATTTGCATAAGTGGGCGAAGAAGCCGACCCCTGTGGGCTACCGACCTCATGTTCCAGCACCTTTCCCCCGTCTAACACATCCGCTTTCAGCATCTTCCTGATAAGGTCGATAAACTTCCTGTCGGCTATGTCATGTTCGAGAAATCGAATCATCACTCATGGTCGATGGTGTCAAAGAATGACCGAATATCAGCCTCGACTACATACCTGACGTTCTTGCGGATACATCCTATCAACTTTTTACCGCCTGATGACAGTTCTTTCCCGGTCGAAATCCATAGGAGAATTCATAGAACTTCGGCTCATATATTGCGGATAGAATTTCGGCAACACGGTTTTCCACCAACTTGTCCTCGTAGCAAGAGATTCCCAAGGGCCTCTTGTTGCTACCACCTGGTGGCATTTGACCGGCAAAGGCTTCGTTGATTTGGTAAACGTCGATTTGCTCTTTCGTCAGGCCTGTCTTTTTAAGGAGCTTTTCGATCGCATAGACTGGACCAAGGCCCATGACGTTAGGGTCGAGGCCGGCTACCGCATAATCGACAATCTCAGCTAGGGGTTCGATTTGCAGTTCCTTCGCCTTTTCTTCACTCATCAGGACCAACGCAGCTCCGCAATCATTTAAGCCTGAGGCATTGCCCGCTGTCACGGTGCCTTCCTTGTCGAATACAGGCTTCATCTGCGCCAGGCCTTCCATGGTGGTATCAGGCTTAAGGTGTTCGTCTCTCTCAATCAGCGTCACCTTGCCTTTTCTATCCTTTAATTCTACGGGAACGATCTCGCGCTGGTAACGGTCTCTTTCCATAGCTGCTTTGGCTTTCATCTGGCTGTCAAAGGCAAACTGGTCGGAATCCTCTCTGGGTATCCCGCACTGCCTGACAACGTTTTCCGCAGTATTGCCCATATGCATCTTGGGGTATTGAGGATAAGGCTGTGCTTTGTAATGATAAGTGGTGTTGGCATCAGTTTATTTAATAAGAATTTGCAGTTAGTGTGATCACACCAATATTTGTTGCAATCCCCATGCCAAACTATTCAATGCTCAGTAATATTTTCTATTTTTTCCATAGCAACCATTTATCTAGTAAAAAGGGGCTTGTGAAAATTTAACTGGATAATCCTTCGAAAATTCATTCGATTCTAGCATCGATACAAATTAAAAAGTCGCAAAATGTAGACAAATACTGTCGACTATTTGCGACTTGTCTATTTTTTGCGACGTAATTGTCAAAAACTCGGCACATAGAAATGCCCATTTAGAACTGGGATAATAACCTCAAGACTAATTGAGGAGGAATTATCCCAGGACCAGACGTCAGCTGGTAAGCGCTTACCGTGCTTCCGGCCAAACGGCTGCTGCATGGTGCTCAGAAAACAACCTAAGCATCAATACACTCCGATACTGGTTGACCAAGTGCAACCGCGAAGACAAAGCTGACCTTAAACAAGAAACCTTTATTGAGTTGAAGCAAACGTCCGTCAAGGAAGTTCCGATCATTGTTAAGATCGGACCGATTTCCATCGAGCTGTATTCGGTCTTTCAAGCTGCGACTCTTCGTGAGGTCATTGCTGCTATTCGTCCCTTATGAGCTTGAACGCTGCCGGTCTCAGAATATTTCTTTCCTGCAAACCCTGCGATATGCGAAAAAGCATTGAAGGTCTTTCTACATTGGTCCAGACACAGTTACAGTTGGATCCTTTCGAAAACTGTTTTTACGTGTTCTGTAACCGAGCCTGTGACAAGTGTAAAATCCTTCATTGGTCCAATAATGGTTGGTGGTTGTACTACCGCAAATTGGGCAGTGGCGTCTTTCGCTGAGGGTCTTATTCCTGTAGCCCACATCAGACCGATTGCGGTTGGGATTGTAAGGCATCTCAACCCATCAGGGAATCCTGGGTATTATGCGTTTGTTGAAGTGCTTTCCGGTTGTAAAGTGATAGTATGCATGAAGAGCAGCTTGTATTGTCCTAAGAGTTGAAGTTAGAGGTAAGCCCGCCGTATATTCTACAATTAGCTTTCTTAGTTGCTCTTCATCGGAAAGAAGGTACGTTGAGTTGAGGGAGTTGAGAAAGCAGGATACCCGACTTGTATAGACTTCAAGAACCCGTTTGGTATAATTGTTTGTCATAAGGTGACTCTCAAAGTCTGACAAACTTGATGTTTCGTACTCTTTACGGCTCATATTATCTACTCCTTTTTGCTTTATATAGTATCAAAAAAGGATGATAGATGTTATGTGCCGAATATCTGAACAAAACCTACCAGAACAGACTCCTTAACCCTGATTCAGCACATAACCAAACTCGGCACATAATTGCGGAACAGATGCCGAATACAGATTTCAACCAATCCCCGGAACTGATTGAAAAGTTTGTTCCTTGGTCGAAAGAGCTACCAGCTAACTGCATCAAAACTAAAAAATAGAACTCATGTCCAACCTTAGGGTTGGGCTTTTTCTTTGCTTACGTGCGTAGGATTTGGCAATTACGTTTGTTTTGCTTTTTTCTGATTGTTTAGAATTTAATGGTTAGCTTTCTTTTTCACCTATCCTTTCAATATTCAGGCTCTGCATTTTTCGATAAAGCATGCTACGGTGAAGTCCCAACCGCTCCGCTGCACCGAGGACTTTCCATTCACATTCCTCCAGCACCTTGAGGATATATTCCTTTTCCACCTTTTTTAGCAGTGATTTTAAATCTCCGTGATGATCCTGGGCAACCGATAGGTGGGGTGCTTTATCTATCTCCGAATCCGGGTATCGCGCATCTATTGGATCGTTAAGCTCTAGTTCTCCTGCAGACAAGGTGACGACCATTCGTTCGATCATATTTTTTAGTTCTCTAATATTGCCCGGCCAGTTGTAGTTCAAGAATTTATCCATAAGACCTTGCTGTAAGACGGCATCCGTCCCATACTTGTTGTTAAATGATGCTAAAAAAAGGCCAGCCAGGGCCACAATATCCTCTTTGCGCTCCCTAAGTGGCGGAATTCGCACCGTTAAAACATTGAGTCGATAATACAGGTCGGCACGGAAGGTTCCCTGCAAAACTTTCTTCTCCAAATCCTTATTGGTAGCTGCGATGAGCCTCACATCCGTCGTGAGGATGGTCGTTCCCCCTATGCGGTTATATTGCTTATTTTCTAATACCCTTAAGAACTTGGACTGTATATCTAAAGGCATTTCTCCTATTTCATCCAGTAAAAGTGTTCCACGTTCGGCCATTTCAAAAAAGCCCGGCTTGCCTTTTTGCAACGCTCCGGAGAAGGCCCCCTTATCGTAGCCAAAAAACTCGGATTCCATCAGCTCTTTAGGGACCGCTGCGCAGTTCACCGGTATAAACGGCTCATTGGATCGGTTGCTGTTTTCATGAATAACCCGGGATAAGACCTCTTTTCCGGTTCCCGATTCACCCAGCAAAAGCACCGTGGTGTTCGTTCTGCCTGCGATAGCTAGGTAGGCCAAAATTTTTTTCATCTGTGGAC
The DNA here is from genome assembly GCF_000802135.1 of Desulfosporosinus sp. BICA1-9. Classification (NCBI taxonomy): domain Bacteria; kingdom Bacillati; phylum Bacillota; class Clostridia; order Eubacteriales; family Desulfitobacteriaceae; genus Desulfosporosinus; species Desulfosporosinus sp. BICA1-9. Next base: position 4,297 of record NZ_JUEE01000129.1, on the reverse strand, counting down.
TCTCAGCGATAATCTTCGAATCCGAATTAAGAGAACTGATATACTTGAGTGTCGAGAGATATTTGGTCGCATTGGCCCGTTCTTTTTTCAACTCAGCAGCGTATTTATCGATCATGCTTTCAGCCTGAACATTGGTGATGGTCATGATGACGTTGTTATTTTCGTCAAAAATCGGGTTAGATGTGGATACCACAATATTTTGGCTTTTCGTATGAACCAAACCGGTTTCTTGTTTTTTGCTTTCGATACTCCTCATTATGATTGATCGGTCGTAGACCCCATTTTTAACCAAATCAGAGGCATTCATGCCCACTAATTCTTTATGAGGCACACCCATGTATACGCTTGCTGATTGATTGACGAATAAAAATTTTGCGTGATTATCTGTAACGATAATACCATCATGGGAAACGTCAAAAACCTTAATCAGTTGCTCAAAAGAAATCAATGATTCTCTATTCATGGTAAAACCTAAGCCTCCTTTCTCTCATTATTTTTCTTTTATAATACTATCATTAATATGTGCTAAAAAAAATCTAAGGTCGCAAAATTCAAACTACGCGTCGGGCGTTCACTGGATGCTAACTAACCGAATAAAATAAAGGCAATTGCTCTAATAAATCACTAATACGAGTTGACTATATTGTTCCCGTGAGGGCGCTAGTTCCTGCCATATGTCTTTAGCTCTACCCGATGGCCGCAACCTAGACAACCTTAATTTAGCCCCATATAAATTCGCAAGAGAAAGCATTTGATCTAAGCCTGGAATTGTATGTTTAGTTACAACACAATTAAGAGCTGTTATAACCCTTTTTTCACAAAGTAAACGAATTGCTTCAACTGCTTGCTGATACGTCCCTGCTCCTCGAATAGAATCGTTGACTGGTGCCACCCATCCATCTAAACTAACCTGAACCCTTAAGTCGCGTTGGCTGATTTCTTCAGCCATCTTACTTCCGATCAGGGTTCCGTTGGTACTAAATTGAGCATAGACTCCTTTTTCATGGGCATAATCCATAATTTCCAAAAAGTTAGGATGGAGAAGAGGCTCTCCTCCCCCAACATTAATATAAAAAACCTTCATTTCCGCTAAATCGTTAATGAACTTTTTCATCTCCCAATAAATATATATTTTAAAAACCCCGGCAACCTAGTATCACTGGATTCTAGGCCACCGGGGTTTTAGGGGATGAAGTATATTATGGGCTTTATGCAGTTGGACAGCTCTTTCTTAGCATCAAAATCCAGTTACCTTGCATCACCGCTTCGTTCTTTTGGTTACTGACTTCTAAGGAGACCTTAATAATTCCCCGCTCTACATTCTTGCTTTCTTTCTTTTCTGTTACGATCAAAACCGCACGAATGGTATCTCCAAAACGTACTGCCCCGACAAAACGTGAAGTCATTTCAAGCACTGCAATGGTCGTTCCTAAGAAAACACCAAGTTGATTGGCCAGTCCAGTTGCAATCGATTGAATTAAGACTCCATGGGCGATTCGACCACCAAATGGGGTATTTTCCTTCGCCCATTCTTCATCCGTATGCAAGGGGTTATAATCTCCGGAAATTCCGGCGAAGCTAACGACATCCGCCTCAGAAATTGTACGTGAGACCGTATGAAATTCATCGCCTACATTTATCTCGTCAAAGGTTAGTCCTGTTACTTTGAAGATCATCTTTAATCCCTCTTTCCCTGTTTCCTTGAAAATCAGTAGTTTGACACAAGCAAAATCTTCTTAAGTGCTTATAATAATAAATTTCCCATACAACCTTGGTGCCGCAAAGCGGCATGGGGGGCTGACTGTATAAAAAAACAAGTCTCCGGACCACTGAGTTCCGGAGACTTGTTAAGTAATTGAACGCCCGCCCATTAAACCCTGCAAATGCCATCATTTGTTGTTCGCCACCACTTAACGTTCTCACGAGCTACTTTTCTCTTTCCTTTTAACTTGGAGAAAAACTGATAAACCTAGTGTTAATGCCTCAGAACATACTATTATTGTTGGCCGATGTTTCCGGAATTTCTTGAATAGTATCCCAGTGTTCATCGATTTTTCCATCTTCTAATCTGAATATTTCGATAATTGCCCGACCTCGGGTATTTGGTGCACGAAGTGAATGAACATGTAGAATTACAAAATCACTGTCTGCAAAAATTTGTTTAATCTCGCTGCGCGCTTCAGGGTGATTTGTTTTAAGGAATTCGATAAATGCCTTCAATCCTTCTGGTCTATCAGCGACAAGCGGGTTGTGTTGCTTATATCGCGCACCTACATATTTCTTAGCCGCTTCATAATCCTTTTTGTTAATGATTAAATCGTAAAAATCCTTTACAATTTCTTTATTTTGCTCAGTTACAGTACTCATCAAAAATCATCCTCCTTGTAAGATAAACATGGGTCCAGGCCTTTAGTACTAACCAGAACGTTCCGGTGGGTCTCCTAATATCGTGCTCTAATCACTTCTTAAAGAATCCCATTGACACGTGCACTAGAACCCTAACCATTGAAGACTACAAAGTCTCTTTTACTCCAGAGAGTAACCTCAGATATAAGAGAGTTTGCTTGACTAGGTGGTTTTCGTTATACAAGAAAGGGAAGCAAGGAGACGTCCCTGCCTCAGTCACTTCCCGTTTTATTGGCCTTTTTATTTTCTCATTAAATCCGGTAAAAACGTTGCAATTTCAGGCACGAACATGAGTAAGACAATAAGCGCAACAATCGCGTATAAAAATGGCCATATCCCTTTGAAAATTTTCTCCAGCGGAACGTCTGGTGCAATTCCTTTAATAACGTATACGTTTATCCCTACTGGCGGAGTTATGACCCCAGCGCCCGCTACTAAAACGATCATGACCCCAAACCAAATGGGATCGTATCCCAGGGTGTTCACGACTGTAGGGTAAAAAATGGGCACGGTTAACAAGATTAATGCTAAAGCATCCATAACAAATCCCAATACTACGTAAATCAATAATATAAGGCACATGACAACAAATGGCGGTAAGGGTAAACCTTCTATCCACATGCCTAATTCAAACGGCAGTCGAGTAATGGCTATAAAGCGACCAAATACATTGGCGCCTGCTATGAGAAACATAATCATCGCTGTGGTATTTAATGTGTCATATAGCGATTTTTTCAGGCCCGCCCAATTTAATTGTTTAGTAACGACAGTAATCACAAGAACGCCAGCGGCTCCTACAGCCCCTGCCTCAGTCGGTGTGAACCAACCGGCGAATAGTCCTCCCAGAGAAAGAACAAAAACAATAAAAACTTCTAAAAGCCCACCATTTTTGAACGCGAACATTTTCTCTTTCCAAGTTGCCTTCTCGCCACGAGGAGCAAGGTCAGGATTCCTCCGCGTCATAAAATATATTACTCCTATATAAAAAAGCGTGAGAAGAATGCCGGGTATTATCCCGGATATAAACAGATCCCCGATCGAATTTTCGGTAATCACACCATAGATGATAAAGATAGTGCTGGGTGGGATCAATACCCCAAGAATTCCACCAGCTGCGACACTTGCTGTTGCCAGAGAAACATCATACCCACGTTTTCGCATTTCAGGTATGGCTATCGAACCAATGGTTGCGGAAGTAGCTATACTTGACCCCGAAATGGCTCCAAAAATCGCTGCTGTTGCTTGAGCAGCAATAGCTAATCCACCGGGAAGATGCCCCATTGCCTTATATGCAAAAGTGAACAATCTGCCGCCGATACCCGAATAAAAAGCTAAAAAACCCATCCAAGTAAACAACGGAATAACACTTAAAGAGTAAGAAGAAAATGTGCCATACAATTCTGTGGCAACTACTTTAAAGGCAACATTAGGCGCATTAATAAGACTGATACCAAAAATGCCGGCGATCAACATAGCATAGGCAATGGGCATACGCATTGCAATAAACAGAAAAAATAACAAGAAGCCAAGCAGCCCTATCATCATAGGATCCATATTATTGGTCACCTTCTTTAACAAAAGAATTCAAGACCTTGCCAAAAACCACCAGGGTAAGCATACCGACCCCCACGGCAATTATTAAGATAAATGGGGCATATGGAATTAAAATCGTAGTAGTGACCTCCTGATTCCGACGCATCATATCAGCACGCTCCACCAAATACCACGTAGCTATTACAAGAGAAACAATGACAATGGATCCGGTTATGAAATCTATAATTTTTTGCACTTTTTTAGGAAAACGTTCTACGAGTAAACCTACTGAAACATGCCCACCCTTAACAGCACAATAGGCCAGTGATAGAGAAATGGCAACCGGCGTCAATATGAC
>NZ_JUEE01000128.1:0-6269 GCF_000802135.1 Desulfosporosinus sp. BICA1-9 | reverse complement strand
GGGAACAGAAAGCGGATATATTCATCTTTAATGAAAGAAAGATAATCAATGAGATCCGCATCAAAACCAAGTGTGCTATAATATAGGGGTGAGAACATGTCTATCTGTATATGCAAGGTTTACACCTCTTCCTGTGTGATAATTTTGGTTTTGTCACCTTAATTTTACCACACCATGGATAGGGGTGTAATTATTTTTAAAGAACTTATGTTTGGTGCTGTTCAGCTTTTTGTAACAGACACTATCAAGATCCTTTAAATATTTAATTATATTAGCATTTTCCAAGTATAAACTTTTGATTCTGCTTAACATCTTCTTATATTCCATATTAAGGACCGCCTTTCAAATATATCATTAAATACGCCCTTGGAAATTTCTACTTTCTTCAGAATGAGTTACAACCTCATTTACCTTATTTATGACATAATCCTGATCTTCTTCAGACAAACCATAATATAATGGCAGCGTTATAGCCCCTGCATAATACTTCTCAGCCTGTGGAAAGTCCCCTTCATTAAAACCCAGATTACGATAGTAAGGTTGAGTGTGCACAGGAATATAGTGAACATTTACATTTATTCCCGCACTTATTAATTCCCCGAAGACTTCTTTACGTGATTTAACCAGCTCATCCAATTTAAGTTGAATAACATACAAATGATAAGCCGAATATACTTCAGGGCTTTGCCCAGGTAAAAGGAGTGGTAAATCTTTCAGCGCATTATTATAACGCTCTGCTAACATATTTCGTCTCGCCACAAATTTATCTAGCCGCAACATTTGACTAATTCCCAATGTAGCCTGGATGTCAGTCATTCGATAATTATAGCCTAGTTCAATTTGTTGATAATGCCATGGACCATCAGAATTTCTCCGCACAAGATCGTAATCACGGGTAATTCCATGGGAGCGTAATCGGAGAAGCCTCTCATATAGATCTCTTCGATTGGTAAGGATCATGCCACCTTCACCAGTCGTAATAATTTTAACGGGATGAAAACTAAATACTGTCATGTCAGAGTATTCACAGGCGCCGACATTGGACCCTTGATACCGTCCGCCTAAGGCGTGAGAAGCATCCTCCATAATCTTAAAGCCGTAAAGCTTGGCCAACTCGGCGATTCGTTCCATTTCGCAGGACTGTCCACTAAAATGTACTGGAATTACGACCTTCGGTAACTCTCCATTTCGCTTAGCAAGCTCAAGCTTTTCTTCCAAGGCAGTAACGCTCAAGTTATAAGTCTGAGGATCGATATCGACAAAGTCCACCTTTGCTCCGCAATAGCGTCCACAATTGGCTGAGGCCACAAAGGTATTCGGCGAGGTCCACAAAACCTCATTTAAACCCAAATCCAAGGCTAGGCAGCCAAGGTGTAAGGCGGCAGTAGCACTGGTGAGCGCAACCGCATACTTAGTTCCACAGTAATCAGCGACTTTTTTCTCAAACTGCTCAATAGCCGGTCCTTGAGTTAACCAATCGGAGGTTAAGACCTCTTGGACAGCTAAAAGATCCGCTTGAGTAATATCTTGTCTTCCGTAAGGGATTGATTTCATGATTGTTCATTCATCTCCCTTAGCTGTTCGACGGTCAGAAAATCTGGGTTCGTTCCAGAATTGTATTCAAACCCAGGCGCTACGAGGCTTCCCTTATTTCCAGTAACATCGGTCGAATAATCTATAGGATACGTAAAGCTGATGGCAGGCTTAATCACATAGTGCTCCTCAAATTCTAACGTTAAATGAGAGTCATCGGCAGGCACCATAATCTCATGGAGCTTCTCTCCTGGGCGAATACCTATAACTTTAACAGGCATTCCCGGAGCAATGGCTTCGGCTAAGTCAGTAATTCTCATGGATGGAATTTTGGGCACGAATACCTCCCCACCCTGCATTCGTTCGAAGTTGCGCAGCACAAAGTTAACTCCATCTTGTAGACTGATCCAAAACCTTGACATCCTCGGATCGGTAACGGGAATTTCCTTGGCACCTTCAGTAATTAATTTTTTAAAGAATGGAACTACAGAACCGCGCGAACCTACAACATTACCGTACCGCACGACCGAAAAACGCGTTCTATGACCACCAGTAATATTGTTTGCGGCAACAAATAACTTATCAGATACAAGTTTAGTAGCTCCATATAAATTGATGGGATTAGCAGCTTTATCTGTCGACAACGCGATAACTTTCTCCACTTCATTTTCGATTGCAGCTTTAATAACATTTTGAGCCCCATGGATGTTTGTCTTGACACACTCCATTGGATTATATTCAGCTGCTGGGACTTGTTTCAGCGCGGCTGCATGGATAACATAATCCGCCCCCCGCATTGCTTGACTGAGTCGTTCCGGATCTCGAACATCCCCGATAAAATAACGCATTTCTGGAGCGTTAAATTTTTGTTGCATTTCGAATTGTTTGAGCTCATCTCGCGAGTATATAATGATTTTTTTGGGTTTAAAGCGTTTTAAAATAGTTTCAACGTACTGTTTACCGAAGGAACCAGTTCCTCCAGTAATCAATATTGATTTGTTGCTGAACATTCGATAACACAGTCCCCTCTTTTGAAGGCTTGAGTCCCCGTTGCAGGGTGTGGATTATTATATGTTATGCTTTCATCTAAGTTTGTGTGTTCTTGAGTTACTGACTATTATCAATGCTTGCACCCTTGCGTCAAATGAGCCCTTACCTGGCTTTCCGGATAAGGGCTCATTTGACAGAAACAATTATTTGCAACCTATCTAACTTTCTTTTGTTGTTTTTCCTAACACGCCCTCCAAATATTGCTTATTATGCAAGATCGAGGGGTTATCTGGTTTGTAACGTCTAGCAATCTCATTATGCTCATAGGCCAACTCATGTTTGCCTAAGTGATCATAGCAAAGACACAGTTGAACATGCGGTGCCCACATCAACCAACTATTGTCAGGTTTTTCTAATTGAGTGGCCAATTTATACCAAAAAACCCCCAGTTCATATTGCTTATTATTATTAAAAAAATATCCTAAGTGACAACAAAACTCAGCTCTAGGGGCATCGTATTCAAAAGATTTTAAGATGTATTTGAGTTGTTTATCCATTTCTCCGGATTCCTGAAAATAACTAACCAGTTTTTCGCAAGTAGAAATTTTATCTCCAACCCCACCCTGTCCTGTACTCAAAAATTCTTCATACGTTTCAATGGCTCGATTATTGCTTTCCATTAATAATTCTCTTAGTTCGATACCAGACAGGCAGTCATGGACGCCAAGTTCCTCTTCAACATAATTCTTTTGCTCCTCACTAATAACTTGAGTTGGACCTTGGAAAATCTTTGTGGCAAAAGCACCTGCTGGGTAATCAGTACAACTCTCTTTAACCCCCTGATCTACAATAACTGCTGGCTCCCCAAAGATGAAAAAGGGAATCCCCATTTCTACAGCATAAAAAGAATAAGAGCCGACCATATTAGACGTTGCGTATTTATGATTTCTAAGAATTTCATAAAATTTTTGTACAAATTCAAATCCTGGCACCCATGCCGACCCGGCGGTTACAATTTTGAACCCATATTTTTTATATATTTCGTCCTTCTTTCTTGCTAAATCCACATAAGTTATGCATATCGTTATTGGATGATACTCAATCGGAAGACTTAGTAGTTGCTTACAATACTTATCTATATCAAATACTGCTTCTCTCGATTCAGTGGAATGTGCGGGAAAGGCAATTGTTCCGCTAGCAGCTGCATCCTTCTCAATTTTCCTTGATTTCCGGTAGTGTACAAAAGGTGATCCAATAATAGCTGCAGGAATACTACTTGATCTTTTCCATGCTTGGAGGCGTCTTCTACTCATAACTAACATTAGGGGTTTATCAGTAAGAAGATCGAGGTGATATGCCTCTGTTATAGGGTACCACCCATGACCAAAGTGACACAACAAAGGTACGTTCGATGGTAAACCAGCATAGTCTCTAATTAGCGTATCAAGTCCATAAGTCTTAACCCATTGCATAAAAATACCTTCCTCTTTTTGATTTTTAAGAGAGCACCACATGTGTTAATGGGACTACTCTATGTTATGCTTTCACCTCCTTGTGTGTGCGCTTATGCATAGTTTCATCTGCATATTAATAAAGAAGGCTAGAAACTTTGCCAAAGCAACATAACCAAAAACAGAGAACCCGCAATGCGGCTTCTCAACACTTTTCCCTCTTACTTCTTGGGTAATTTTATGCCTATAAGATTCTCAAAATACTTCTTGTTGTACAGAACCTGTGGGTTTTCTGGACTATACTCCCTGGCGATCTCGTTATGCTCATAGGCTAATTCGTGTTTACCTAAACGGTCATAGCAAACGCACAACTGCAAATGCGGTAACCATGTCCAACAAGCTTCAGTCATGAATCCCGAATTCTCAACAGGCCTTACTAATTGAGTAGCCAGCTTATACCAGAATTCTGCTTGTTCATACCGTTTCGTATTAAGAAAATGAAAACCTAATCGACAGCAGAATTCTGCCCTAGGTGAGGCATAATCGAAAGATTTGTAAATATATTCCAGTTGCTTTTCCGATTCTCCTAACGCTTGAAAACAGTCCGCTAGTTTTCCACAAGCAGAGATTTCATCTTCAACCCAACCTTGTCCTGTCTTTAAGAAGTCTTGACAAACTTCAATTGCCCGCCGATAAAGTTTGTGATCGAATAATTCATTGCCATAGTAGTACAAATCTCGAGGAGAGAACGGATCACCGTTTTCTTTTCTTCGTTCAAATATTTTCAGGTTTCGATCAGAACTGTGACCTTCTATGCGCTTATGTGTTACACAAATGTCTGAGTTTAAAATATTTCCCGCTACTGCTAAATACTCGTGTACTGCCCCTACCCATTTAAAGTTTCTACTTCGCTTAACCAAGCGGTTTCGCCGAAAGCTAAAGGAAACATTGCCAAACTGATCAAAGGCATAATGATAGGGCATACTCACAGCATCCACGGCCGGATCCAGATTTTTCTTAAGCGTACGTAATTTTTCTTGATCTTCAGTTGTTAGTACATCGTCAGCATCCAGCCAGAGGATATATTCCATGCTTGCCTGACTGAATGCAAAATTGCGGGCAGCAGCAAAGTCATCTATCCAGGTAAAATCAAAGATTCGATCTGTATATTTCTCGACAATCTCTTTGGTATGATCGGTAGAACCCGTATCAACAATAACTATTTCATCACAAATATCTTTAACAGAATCAAGACAGCAACCAATTGTACTCTCTTCATTTCTAACAATAATACACAGACTAATTGTGATTTGCTTTCCTTCCATCATTCAATCTCCTCATATAAAAATAGTGTTATTACATATATATTCCAAGCAGATTTAAATGGAACAAAATACAATAACTATAGAAGTTAAAAACGCACCACACCGAGAGTGATGCTTTAATATAAAATTGTAGCCTGAAAATAACCCATTTTCATTCACCAGTGGTGCCGCGCAGCGGCATGGAGGCCTGACTTGGTATAGGAAAGTCCCTTGGCTTTGCCAAGGGACTAAAAATGAATTAATCTAATTTATCAATAGTCAGTTGTGCGCCAACATCAGGTGAACCAGTTGTTGTAAACGCTGTAGCGGAGGGGTTATTAAGCGTTATGACAGCACCCGCTCCAAGTGTTAGAATTGCCTGACCAATTACCGGACCAGTAGCGGCCGTCGCAATAATTCGAGTGGATGGATCTACTACACCGCCTACTGCAATAGCTATTTCTGAACCTACTCCAAGAGTAATGCTTACGCTATAGTCGATCTGATAGTCACCGGCAAGTGTAACAGTTACCGTGGTTGTACCAGCAACGTGGGTTTCGTTAACAAGCGGACCATTACTGCTAAATACTACATCTGCTCCGGCAGCTACAACTTGACCCCCTACGGTAAGATCATATACATAACCGTAGGCAGCCAAACCTGCTCCGGTTGCACCTGTCGCTCCCACTGCCCCGGTTGCGCCTGTCGCTCCTACTGCCCCGGTTGCACCTGTCGCTCCTACTGCTCCTGTTGCACCTGTCGCTCCTACTGCTCCTGTTGCACCTGTCGCTCCTACTGCTCCTGTGGCTCCTGTCGCTCCTACTGCTCCTGTTGCGCCTGTCGCTCCTACTGCTCCGGTCGCTCCTGTCGCTCCTACTGCTCCGGTCGCTCCTGTCGCTCCTACTGCTCCTGTGGCTCCTGTAGCTCCTACTGCTCCTGTTGCTCCTGTCGCTCCTACTGCTCCGGTCGCTCCTGTCGCTCCTACTGCTCC
>NZ_JUEE01000127.1:0-6324 GCF_000802135.1 Desulfosporosinus sp. BICA1-9 | reverse complement strand
TAGCTTAATCCTAATCTTCTTTCTCATGAGTGGAGATTACAGCATCAAATATGTTTATGAATACACAAGTCGTGATTTACCGGGCTTTTATCGATTTTCTGCTTGGTGGGCGGGTAATTCCGGTTCCTTGTTGCTTTGGCTGTTCCTACTATCTTGGTATACGGTAGTCGTTGCCTATTCGCGTAAAGGAAAGCTGATGGCGCCTTATGCCAGTGGAATTTTACTCTTTAACTCAGCCTTTTTTCTCTTTGTTCTAGCGTTTTTGACGAATCCCTTTGAACGGGTTAGTGGCTGGTACCCAGGAGCTATAGTAAGTGCCGGAGCAGGTATGAATCCGATGCTACAAAATCCAGGCATGGTAATCCATCCGTTCACTACTTACCTAGGCTACGTCGGGTTTGCCATACCCTTCGCTTATGGGATGACTGCTCTGATTACCAAAAATGCCGGAGATGAGTGGATTAGGATTACTCGTCGTTGGACGATCCTAGCTTGGTTATTTCTAAGTTTAGGTAATCTCTCAGGAGCGCAGTGGGCTTATATGGAGTTAGGTTGGGGTGGTTACTGGGGGTGGGATCCGGTGGAAAACGCTTCCTTACTACCATGGTTAACCGGTACTGCATTTCTCCATTCCGTTATGATCCAGGAGCGTAAAGACATGCTGAAGGTATGGAACGTTGCGTTAGTTACCATTACTTATGTGCTCACCCTATTTGGTACCTTCTTGGTTCGCAGCGGCGTACTCACTTCCGTCCATGCTTTTGGCAGTAACGAACTAGGACGGTATTTTCTAGTATTTACCGTCTTGATGTTGGCTGTTGGCATAATCTTGATTGTTAAACGGAGTGCCTTCCTTACCCAGGGTCGCTCGTTCGAGGCCTTCCTTTCTAAGGAAAGCAGTTTTTTAATAAATAACTTAGTACTAGTTGGTTTGGCTTTCGCAGTATTCTTAGGTACGATTTTCCCGATAATTTCTGAAGCCGTCCGGGGAGTAAAAGTCTCTGTGGGAGCGCCTTTCTTTAATACAGTCAGTGCTCCTTTAGGATTAGCTTTGTTTATTCTGATGGGAATCTGCCCGTTAATTGCCTGGCGCAAGGCTACTTCTAAAAGTTTGCTCGACAATTTCCTGCTGCCTACAGTTCTTACGGCAGTGGCTATACTGGACATATTCCTTCTAGGGATTAGAAAGCCCTATGCTTTAGCTGGTTATGGGATAGCGGCATTTTGTATTTCTACAATTCTACTGGAGATTATCCAGGGAACACGGGTGCGGCAGAGATTGACCGGGGAGTCTTTCCTGATGGCTATAGTTAAATTATTAATGCGCAATCGACGGCGTCACGGGGGTTATATCATTCACTTGGGTATGGTGCTAATGTTGACCGCAATGACTGGTTCTCACACTTACAATCTTGATTTGATCAAAACTGTTAAGATTGGGGAAACTCTCGAGCTAGGTTCCTACATAATAAATTACAACCATTTATCTCAAAAAGATCTGGGTAATTCACGTCAGGCTGTTTATGCTTCGTTGAGTGTCTATGATCGGTATAGCGGTCGCTTGCTCGGCGTAGTGGAACCACAGAAAGTATTTTATCCCACCTCGGATCAACCCTCCACTGAGGTTGGACTACGCACGACTTTAAAAGAAGATCTGTACATTGTTCTGGCGGATTGGCAAAAGGATAGGAGCGCGACATTCAAGATTTTTATTAATCCTTTGGTTGCCTGGCTTTGGATTGGTGGCTATGTTTTGATATTCGGCACGATCTTTGCACTTTGGCCCGGACGCGGTAGTCAATCTGGGGCTCACTACCTTCGAAGGCAGGATATCATTAAGGATAAGGTGGAGAGCGTAGTATGAAGAGATTGGGGTTAGTGCCAGTTATCATTGTCTTATTCACCTTGTTGTTTTCCCCTATAACGGCCCATGGCAGCGAGACTTGGGAAACACGCCCTATACCTTTGGATGTGGAAAGTGGGGTAATATGTGTCCTTGATGGCTGTATGATGAATCTGGCAGCCTGCGAAACGTTAGCTGCCGAAAAATTAAGGGGCATTATCCGAGAAAAGATGTTCAAAGAGGGTTTGAATAAGGAACAAACGTATGCTTATCTCGCAGAGGTATATGGAGATAAAGTGTTGGCTGCACCACCAAAAAGGGGATTTAATTGGGTTGCTTGGCTTGGACCGTTTGTGGCAACTATTGGTGGGGGTGCATTTCTTTACCTGGGCTTAGAAAAATGGGTTGGTTCATCCCTACGGGAAGAAGAAGTTGCCTCGCTTGATCCAGAAGATGCTCGTCGTTTGGATGAAGAGTTAAAGAAGTATTTATAAAAGGCGGGAGTCTAAGTGGCGGTTAGGCATCGGATAGGTGATAAGCCTTACTATTAAAAGGGCGTTTGGAGGTTGAAACCTTTGTATGCAGTTTTATTACTCGTATTATTGGTGTTGGTATCCTTAACTTTAATAGGCTATCCCATCTGGAAAGGCCATGGAGATCAAGGGGAGCAGGCAGACTGGTTGAGTCCAGCTATGACAACGGAAAAAGACGTGATTATGGGTACCCTAAGTGAAATCGAATTTGATTATCATATGAAAAAACTTTCGGAGGAAGATTACCGATCCTTGAAAAACAAGTATGCAAAAGTGGCACTGGCTATCTTAGATACTGAGAGTACCGGTCCTAAAGGGGATACACGTATTGGCATGGCAGACGCTAAGGCATTTGCCGAGATTGAACGGGAGATTGATGAAGAGTTGTAAATCAGGGGGGAGACTTTTGATTGTAGCCCGAGGCCTAACAAAAACAATTGGCAGTAAAAAAATTTTAAACGGAGTTGATCTGGAAATCGCCCCCGGGGAATTCGTTACTTGCTTTGGGCCTAATGGGGCTGGTAAAAGCACGACCCTAAAAATTCTGGCTCTGCTCAGTAAACCCTCTGGTGGGCAGGTACTAATTGAGGGTCAGGACGTAAGGGGGAATGGGACAACTCTCCGACGTAAGATAGGAATGATATCTCATAATTCGTTTCTCTATGATAACTTAACGGCGCGAGAAAACTTGGAGTTTTACGGTAGAATGTATGAAGTGCCAGACCTAAAGCGACGGATTACACAACTGTTAGATGAAGTGGGATTGTCGTTTGCGACAGGTGATCCAGTATATAGTTTCTCTCGAGGTATGCAGCAGAGACTCTCTATCGCACGCGCGCTAGTCCACAATCCTCCCATTCTTTTGATGGACGAACCCTATACTGGACTGGATGAAATGGCTAAAGGAGTTTTAAATACAATTTTGAGTCAGTTAGCCCAGAGTAAACATACAGTTTTTCTGATTACCCATGACTTTGACCAGGGCTTAGAACAAAGTGACCAGGCTTTGATTCTAGTAGATGGTCGTATCGCCTACACCTGCAATCCCCGGAGATTACAGCGGGAAGAGTTTAGACGTCGGTATTTGGAGCTTGTAGGAGGAGTCAAATGAGTTTCCTCAGAAAAGTGAGAAGTTTACTTTGGAAAGAAATTAGAAGTGAGCTTCAGGGTAAGGAAATGCTAAGTACGTTGATAGTATTCTCCCTATTAGTGGTGGTCGTTTTTGGAGTTGCTATCGATCTAAACAAAGATTTAATGGGCGAAGTCTTGCCGGGTTTCATTTGGATTACCATGATTTTTGCTGGAATACTTTGCCTTAACCGATCGTTCGCTGCGGAAAAACAAAATGACTGTTTGTATGGATTAATGCTCTGTCCCCTAGATCGCAGTGCTATTTACGTGGCGAAAACGATAATGAACCTCTTGCTCATGATTATTGTAGAAGGTGTTACAATTCCTCTATTCTTTATTATCTTCAATTACCCCGGACCACAGCAGCTAGGCATGTTTGTAATTGTCCTTCTGCTTGGCACTTATTGTTTTATGGCCGTTGGCACCTTTTTGGCAGCTTTGTCTTCGGCGACAAAAACCGGAGAGATTCTTATGCCAATTTTGTTGATTCCGTTGATTATTCCGGTTTTGCTTAGCGCTGTGATCGTTACCAAAGCTAGTTTTGGCCTAGTGGGAAGCGGAGCAGATCTGTTTCTTAAGATTCTGGTTGTCTACGGAGTTGTCTTTACAGTTTTACCTCTGCTTCTCTTCGATTATTTATTGGAGGTGTAGTCTATGACTGAAAATACGCGCCCTAGTCTAATAGAAAAGGTTTTGGCGTGGTCAACTTTTCTTGCTGTGTTTGTGGCTCTTTATTTAGCACTAGTTTATGTACCTACAGAAAAAACAATGGGTGATGTTCAACGAATCTTTTATTTTCACGTCGCGTCGGCTTGGGTCGGAATGATGGCCTTCTTCGTTGTTTTTGTTGCCAGTATCACTTACCTACTAACCAGGCGAACGAACTGGGATATCTATGCCCATACGTCTGCGGAAATCGGAGTAGTTTTTACAACCATCGTTTTAATTACTGGCCCGATCTGGGCAAAACCCATCTGGAATACTTGGTGGACCTGGGATCCACGTCTGACCACCACTCTGATCCTGTGGTTTTTGTATCTGGCCTATGCCAAGATTCGCTCGGCCATCGGCGAGGAAGAAAAGAAAGCACGTCTAGCTGCAGTGTTTGGCATCTTGGCCTTTGTGGTCGTGCCGATCGATTTCTTGGCAATTCGTTGGTGGAGGACTATGCATCCCGGCGCACTGGTCACTTCGAATGGAATTGCGTTAGCCCCTGACATGATGCTGGCTTTCTTTGCCAGTCTGTTCGCTTTTACCTTATTATACTGTTATTTTATGATGCGTAGTGTCCGTATTGAAAGGATGAAAGCGGAGATTCGTTGGTTAAAAGAGGGAATGTTCAACTGACGAATCAAAGGGTGGATAAGAAATCAAGAGTCGCGAACGGAGGTACAATATGGATAAGTTGTTTTACTTGTTTCTCGCCTATTCTATTATTTGGGTTTTGATCTTCGGTTACAGTTTGCGTCTTGGTAAAAGACAAGCCAAGCTCCAGAAAGAGCTTGAACTTTTGAAAGAAGTAATTAACAGCAAGTCTTCATAAGGTGCCCTGGATAGTTCGACGCTCTTAAACAGACTCACCGTTATATTGAGAGAAAGGAGGAAATCAGCATGGCGGATCTGGAAGAGAAGCGGGCGCGTCTAGAGGCGCTAGAATTAGAAAGTAAAAAACGGCGGAAGTTGGTCTTAATTAGTCTTTGTACCTTGTTGGTGGTTGGGGTAGTAGCTATTGTACTCTCAACCAAGGAGGCAATTCCCGGGTTCGATAACAAATACTCAATAGGAAAAAGTGTTAATTATACCAATAAAACCATTGAAATGACTGAGGTAAACGCAGAGATTAGTAACGGTCAAGTTAAATTATCTCTCGACGACTTGGAGAAAAACAAAATTCTTTACGCTATGTATGATCCCAATTTTGATATAGGTAATAACCAGAAAGGGTTACCTGTGGTGGCTTATTTATCCCCTGCGGGTAGGGTGATGGTGGCTAGCAGTTTTTGTGAACCGTGTTATTCTCGCAAATTCCACATCGAAGGGGATGTTTTGGTTTGTAATGTTTGCTGGACCCGTTGGAGTCTCGCTGACTTAACGGGTTTGGGTGGCGGTTGCACTAAGTATCCACCTCAAGAGTTAAATTATACTGTTGACAAGGAAAACGGTAAAATCATTATTAATGAAGGCGATCTTAAAAACTGGAAGCCGCGAGATTATGACGCTTCAACGACTGCTAATATGGACTAACTCAGTGAACTCCACAGCTTTCACACTGGATCCCCCTGCGTCAAGGGCAAATTCACAAGAAATTCATAACTCATTCACAGCATAGTCTAATTGGTTGGGTATAATTTGAGATATGGTGCGAGCTGCGAAGCAGCACGCAATTGCGTGATGTTTCCTCTTGGAAATGGAAGCAATTCTGTTTTCATTAGTAAGCTATTAACATATAGTAGGGAAATCCTATCAGGTAATACCTAACCAGTAGCCTGTACCTAGTTCCTTGGAGCCAAAATGGTAACATTAGGTTTAAGCGTAGGGCGGGGAGCAAACGAGCCGAAACGAAAGTGAAGCTATTGAGCCACGAAATTATTATCTAAAAGAAGAGGTCGATACCGTCATGTCGGTAGCAGACAATACTATATAAATCGTATAGGTGAGATTTATATAGCTCTTCCGGGGTCTTAGGGCTTGGCGAGTTTGATGATAAATATGCTAATAGAACAGCTGAGGTCCTATAATGTCTGAGAAATCAGTATGCGAAGTCAAGCAAGGGAATGAGCAAGATGAGCAAATGCAATATAGGAAGTCCGACTAACT
>NZ_JUEE01000126.1:0-31063 GCF_000802135.1 Desulfosporosinus sp. BICA1-9 | reverse complement strand
CCCGACCAGTATGACCTGGCTGAGCTCCTCTTTTTCTTAAACCATCACCTTGTTGAGTGATTCCAGAATCATACGCATCCGCATCCTTGTCAACCACGACTCCATCCTTGGAAGCAAGATAGAGCCGTTCTGACGAAGGGGCAAAGAGATCACCTTGGAGATTACGAATTTTCGCTTCCATCTCTTCGAGACGAGCGTCACGGTCAGCAATTTCTTGCTTTAAAACAGCCGTTTCTTCCGCAAGTTTCTTGACATACGCCTTTAAAGCGTTGACCGGACCACATTCAGGGAAAGTGCATAGAGGTTTCTTCGTTCTTGGTTTTCTCTTTGATGAAGTTGTAGGTAGCTTTTCACGATCATCTGTACTCATGCTTCAATTATGCCATAGAATTCTCATTGTAGCCAGCAGAATTTTATTCAGTTATTTTGAGGGAAGGCCTCTTGAATGGTTTACTGAATACGTACGATTCTTTTCTACTATACTATCAATTCGGTTTCCATAAGTATGTTCTTTGTCTTCTATTTCCTAGAGTGTGCTATTTAACTCTTTTACTAGGTCAGCCTTTGATTGATCATTTGTCTCTAAGGCTAAATTTGCTAATTGTCCTGGCACCTTTGAAACATTACCATTTATACTTTCCAAATCAAGTAAACATGGTACACTTTTTTCGTATAATATATGAGCAGTAGTGTCCATATCTCTTTTCTATATAACAGCCGGACTAATTGCAAGTTTCAATCAAGTAGCTTAGGAGTCTAATACAGAAAAAATACCCCCGCAAGTTTTGCTACGGGAGATCTAAGAGCTACGCATTTATTTATCTAGTATTCTATCTATGGATGAACTGACTCTGTAAACCATTCGCGCGGCAAATCGGTACCCATTCCTGACAGCCTTGCCCTCTCTAGAATAAGGGAACCCACTGCGGCAAACTGTAAACCAACACCGTCATTGTTATAAAAGAAAGTGATCTCGTCTTCTCCTACCCGTCCCAAGGCTCTCTTTGAAACAAGGTCCATTAGGTTATTAGACTGCTCCAATTTTTCCTTTTCTAAAATCCACCAGCCTTTCACGTGTTCTTTGATTATGCCGGGAGTACCTAACATAATATTATCATTATGCTGATCCTTATTTATGATGTGTACTACAACCCTGTCGCACCTCGCCAAAACTTGACTGTCAATTTCTTGAGGTTTAATGCAACTTAAATGAACGCCCTTTTTTAGCCACTCTGGTTTAATAACTGACAGCATAGACGATGTTGCCGCCAAAATTATATCGGCATCCTTAACGCACTCCTCTGGCGTATCAACCGCCTGAATTGGAATGCCATACTTTTGAGTAGCCTCCCGGGCGAACTGTTCCCGACTTTCCCTCCGTAAACTGAATACTTTCACTTGTTCCACAGCTCGTACTGCTAAAACAGCCATTAATTGTGAACCAGCCTGCCAACCGGATCCGATCAAAGCAACTTTGCGAGCATCGGGACGGGCCATATATTTGACTCCAAGTCCGCTACTCCCACCCACCCTCATCCTTTGAGCCACTCCGTCAGGGAACATTGCCAATAGTTCACCAGACTCCGTACTGAAAAGCAAAACCAGCCCTACCCAACGCCCTCCAGCTAACGGAAGTTTAACACGCCGCGGAATTCCAGCAACTAATTCGTGATTTATGATATCTGATTTGATCCTAAGCGCCTGGATACCCCTGTTTGGCCAAGTACCCCCAGTATGTTTAAAGGCGTAATATGCGTCCCCCCGTCCACTAGGAGCAAGATTATCGACTCCAGGTGAATATAGCGCCCTTCCCTGAGCTAAATCTAAATACGATTCCTCTAGAATTTCTATACAATCCTTCATTTCTAAAATTTTTGTGATCTCTTCATTGCTCAAAACAAGCATATACTTTAAACATCTCTCTTTTATAAAAATTTGAATATTAAATTATTTTACTTTTTATGTTCCTTAACAACAATTGGTAATCTTACTATATAAATGGGATTGTAGGCGTTTACGCACAAGAACACGAGGCTGACTGGGGAAGCAACGTAAAGAACCCCGTTTTCAAAGCAGATTCATAATAATCCCTTTATATAGATCCACTTTTAGGATCATAACAAACAGGATCATAATTACCAGCCAAGCCGAGAGAGAGATAGCAATCGAAAGGACCCAGCTTTCCTTCCCGGCCAAGCGAAGATATGCAAGTAGGAAAATTGGAATAACGAACAAAAATCCAAACAAATACACCAATATTAAGAGGGCAAAAAACCAAGCAAAAGTAATCAATAATTCCTGATTGCTAGACACCTTTTTAATTTTGGATTCCTTCTCTGATTGACTTGGTTTAGGATTACTCCAGGTATTCCATAACACCCCTGCTGAAAGAAGCAGAGAAGGAATACCTATCACCAATGGTACCATCCGAGCCTGTTGGTTATAGGTTAAAGCTATCCCTATAAACACAATGAAAAATAGAAAGAGCACGAAGGCAAAAACTACTGATCCCTTAATGCGCACTAACATCGCTCTCCCCCCTCTTCTTCAGGAAGTTCTTAATGATAGGTGTTCCTATTGTAAGAATAATAGCTAATAATAACAACAGAGTTATAGGTCTTAAGATGAATGACTCGTGATAGAGTTTTAGTGATAAATGCAGGTTTTTCTCAGCAATTGATCCTAAAACCAGGCCAATAATTAAAACCGCCCGAGGATACCCAAAAACCTTCATACCATAACCCAGAAGACCAAATACCGCAACTAAAATAACGTCTCCGAAGGTAGAATTAGTGGTATAAGCTCCGAGAATGGCCAGAACAAAAATAATGGGCACTAATATAGAACCACGTAAAAAAGTGAGTTTAGCAAGAGTGTTTGCCGCAAATAATCCAATAACTGCCCCAATAATATTGGCGATAACAATTGTCCATACCATAAGGAAGACTATATCAAGCTCTTGGGTTAGCATTTGAGGGCCTGGTTGAATCCCAATAATCATGAAAACTCCTAACAAAATAGCCATAGCAGAACTGCCGGGAATTCCAAATCCCAAGGTTGGTACCAAAGACCCTCCTTCCTTGGCATTATTAGCACTCTCAGGAGCAATTACCCCTTCAATAGCACCTTTACCGAAAAGCTCTTTATGCTTGGAAGTTTGAGCTGCGTGTCCGTAAGCCATGAAACAGGCTACATCTCCGCCTAGACCCGGAATAATGCCAACCAAACTTCCTATCACCGAACAGCGTAATACTAAAAACCAATTCTTAAAGGCCAGTTTAACTCCTTCCAACACATCACCTTTTACTTGTTTAACCTCCCCTTGAACCAGTGCTCCTTTTTTAACACCAAGTTCAAACATTTCTGCAATTGCAAACAGCCCAATAACTACAGGCACTAAATGTACTCCATCCCAGAGATAGAGGGTGCCCAAACCAAAACGGACAATCCCTGTAGAAGGATCCAACCCAACAAAAGATAGTAACAGTCCCATTCCTCCCACTAGAAGGGCCTTACCAAGAGAGCTTCCTCCCAGGACCGCAATAAATGCTATGCCAAGCATTGCCAACATAAAAAACTCGGGTGGTCCAAAGGCCAAAACTACCTGCCTCAATACGGGTAGGGTGGCCACTAATACCAAAGCTCCAAAAATTCCTCCCAAGGCTGAAGAAGTGAGCGCTAAACCTATAGCCTGCCCTGCTTTACCTTGCTGGGTGAGAGGAAAGCCATCAAAAATTGTAGCTGCATTAGGCCCTGAGCCTGGTGTATTAAACAGTATGGCTGAAATGGAGCCACCAGTAGCGACTACAGCATGAGCACCAAGCAAAAAAGCTAATGCCTGCTCCGGCGCCATCTTAATAACAAAGGGAATCAGAATGGAAAGTACAAAATTTCCGCCTAAACCGGGGATAAACCCAATAAATACTCCAAAACATACTCCTATTAACATATAAATTAAAGTAGTTATCTGAAAAACACTTGTTAATCCCTGTAGTGCGGCTTCAAGCAAAGCAATCCCTCCTTGCATAATTACTTTATCTAATAAGGGAGGAAATTGGTTCTATAAACTAAACCACCACTATGATCCACCTCATATGTGAACAATAAGTGGCGGTTCAATTGGAAAAGTGCTTCGTTACTATTTTACGGCTTCTTTGATCTGGTTCAGGATGTCTTCCGGAAGCTGAACGGCTTCTTTAACCATCTTTTCAGTCTGAGGACCATCAAGATAACTAATTGGCCGATACCCTTTTTTCGCACTGGCTACCACTTCCGGATCTTCTAAGGCTTTAACAAAGGCTTCTCTAAGGAAAGCAAGACGTTCAGGAGGGACATCCGATGGAGCAGCTACCATACGACCCGTCTCTAACATGGCTATTAAAGTCTTAACCAGTTTTTCCTTTTCCGCTGGTACCTTTAATTCACCCAAGGCGGGAATATCCGGTAACGAGGGATCCCTATCCTGCCCTATTTGCAGGAGGGAAAATGCGTCATTTTGTTTTACAAGCTTAATTTTACTGCTTAAGGAACCGAGGGTTCCATCCACCTCACCTCGAAGCATAGCTAAATCGGCTTCAGCAGAGGTTTCATATCCTGTTATCATATCCATCTTGAAATTGAGAATACCAGTAATCAATTTGCAAGTAATATATTCACCGCTCCCTACCCCTGTCATTGAGAGCTTAAATGGTTTGTCAGATTTCAATACTTCATCCAAATTTTTATAAGGTGATTTGCTACCAGCAATAAAAAGCCTAGGCTCTTTGGCCACCCGACCCAACCAACTCATTTTAGCAAGGTCATACTTGATACCCTCAGCACCGATTTGTTGGTTGATTACCATTCCCATACCATTGATAATCCCAACAGTTAGGCCATCAGCCTTAGACGCATATAATTGATTGGTGCCTACCAGACTTCCTGCTCCCGGAACATTTTTAACGACAACTGTTGCCCCTAAATATTTCCCCATAGCCGGAGTAATCATCCTGACATATTCGTCATAACCTCCACCAGGAGTATAAGGAACAATAAAATTAACCACCTTATCCTTGTAAAAATTGGCTGCTTCCTTTTGAGCATTTTGAGCATTATCTGTTTTATTAGAAGAATTACCATTTTTCGTAGTCTTTTGACTGCAACCAGCTACACTTAGAATTAAAAGTGCTACTATTAGCAGGGCTAACACTTTAGATCGTCTGAATACATACATGCTTATTAAACACTTCCTTTCTTAAAGCCAGGAACATCTTCAAATTGCCATCGATCCCAATCTAAATCATCCTGTCCATGTTCATTTTTATTTTTTCATTATCCAAAAAAACATTCCCTCCTTTGATAAAATAAGCAAGTTTAGTTTAAGCGTTAAAAGCTTTTTCCCATATTATATACTTGACTAAATTTTCAGACAATTGCGTATCTTGCTCTATTAATTGTACTTTTTAACCCGAGTTTAGCACATAAATTTCCAATCCCTTGCAGCGTAAGGACTATAGCTTCCAACTCTAAGTTTGTTAAACTTCTTTTAAAATGTCACATGTAAAAATAAGTCAAACAGCACAAAGTCAAATATCCCCATCCCCAAGGCCATGTAGGTTGATTCACGCCATTTACGATCCCCTTCAATTTTGGTAAAGAACAAGAGCCAGACCGGTACAGTAATCAAATAAGTGATAAAACGCAATGCAACTATAAAACCAGCTAACCATAATAGAATGCGTATTAATTTTACATTTTCATTAACCACTGTGCTATTATTTTCTTTTAAGGAAAGATCGTCCTCTTTTTTTTGTACATCTGTGAAAAATCCTTTTTCATTCATAAACTTAAAACGTTTTTGAAAAAAGGGAACATTATCCCCTAAGAACAGAACACTGGCCAGTAAAAACAAGACAGCACTAAATACTGCTGGGGCAAATCTTGCCCGAGGATTATAATCAAAAGAAATGATAAAAAACAACACACAGAAGGCTACTAAAGCAAGCTCAAATATACCTTTACCTTTAAGCTTCATAGTTAATACTTAATACCTCCTTTTTTCTTACTAAGCTGAGCCTTTATAAAAGGCATAATCAGCATTAATACAGTTGTAAGGAAGACTACCAAGGAGATCGGTCGCATAAAGAAGCCTTGCCATCCCATAGCTGACATTGTTTGATGATAGGTTTGCTGAAACATTGTACCTAAAACCAAAGCGATAACCAGCGGTACCCGCGTAAAACCGTATCTGTTTAAAAAATAGCCGATGATCCCAAAGACGAAGGCCAATACCACGTCCTCCCAAACTCCATGCGTGGCATAAGCTCCTACTATTGCTAAAGCAAAGATCATGGACGCAATCAATTTAACTGGAAGCAAAGTCAGTCTAGCTAGGTATTTTGCACCTAACAGACCGAACACACCAGCTATGATGTTACTGACTACTAAGGAAAAAATAATCACGTAGACTACAGTAGGATTATCTATCAGTAATTTGGGGCCCGGTTGTATACCATGTAAGATTAGCGCTCCTAGCAAAACAGCGGTTTCAACGCTGCCCGGGATTCCAAAGAGGATCGTAGGAACCATGGCTCCCCCATCCTTTGCAGTGTCAGAAGACTGAGGTGCAATAACACCCCTGATATCACCCTGACCAAAATGGGGATTATCACGGGTCGTTGATACAGCATGTCCATACGCTAGGAAATTGGCGACTGACCCGCCCACACCAGGAATCACGCCGATTATCGTTCCGATAGCCGAACAGCGGATAAATAACCAAAGATGCTTAAATACTGACATGATTCCTTCCCAGACCCCGGAATTCATATTAGCTGTCATTTTAGCGCCGCTCGTCAAGTCTTTACCTTTAACCATCATTTCCAGGGACTCAGATATAGCAAACAAACCAATCAGAGCAGGTACAATTTTAATACCATCATAAAGATAATCTGACCCAAAGACGTAACGGAGAGAACCTGTCACTGGATCATACCCGATCGTAGTGAATAACAAGCCAAGAACTCCCGCTGCTAAGCCCTTCCAAATCGAGCCAAGGGAAACAACTGCGATTACAGAAATGCCCATAAGGGCCATCATAAAGTATTCCGGATAGGAAAAGGCTAGAACAACCGGCTTACCGAGAGGAATTAATACAGACAAGATGAGCACGCCAAATATGGCGCCCAAGACTGAGGCGCTGGCACTAGCCCCTAGGGCATAACCAGCTTTGCCTTGTTTAGTCAACGGAAAACCATCGAACGTAGTTGCTGCATTTTGCGGTGTTCCTGGTGTATTAATCAAAATCGCACTAATTGAACCGCCAAAGGGTACAGCACCCATGGCCCCGATCAGCATGGCTATCGCCACATTACTTGGCATACCAAACGTGATCGGAGTTAAGAGAGCCAATGCTTGTGCGCCACCTAAACCTGGTAAAAAACCAAAAAGCAACCCCAGCATGGCCCCCAAGAACATAAATAACGGGCTAGGCCAAGCCAAAAACTCCATCAACCCTAGGAAAATCTCGTTCATAGACAGAACCTCCCTCATGCCTGAATATTATGAATATTTTTGTTAAAATACTCCTTTCAATATAATATCAATAATTTATTCCTCATGTGCCTTAGCTTTCTCTGCTTTTCAAGCGTTGTCGGGTGGCAAGCTTAATTTCTCCTACATCCAAACTAAAATCTAAAGCCTTTACGGAATGTGTTAATGCCCCGATTGAGATAATGTCAACACCAGTTTCAGCTACCTCACGCAAGCGTCCTATCTTTATTCCACCTGAGGCTTCAACAAGCGCCCGATGATTAATCAAGGAAACCGCCTGCCGCATCTGTTCTGTACTCATGTTATCGAGCATGATGAGATCTACGCCACAATTAAGCGCTTCCCGAACTTGAGCTATACTTTCACACTCTACTTGAATCTTAACCATGTGACCAATTCTTTCCCTAGCTTTCTCTACGGTAGTCGTTAACCCGCCCATAGCCGTTAAGTGATTATCCTTTAACAAAACCGCATCATATAATCCGAAGCGATGATTATAGCCGCCACCAATGCGCACAGCGTATTTCTGTAAGATCCGTAAACCAGCCAGTGTTTTCCTAGTATCGGTTATCTTAACTGGCAAACCGTTAATTTGGTCCAGGGCATCCCTTGTGGCCGTTGCTATTCCTGATAAATGCTGTATAAAGTTTAATGCTGTCCTCTCCGCCTGAAGAATACTGACTAATGGCCCACTGAGTTGCATTACGATAGCCCCAGGTACAAGTCTTTCTCCATCAGACATAAGGGCCTTAGCTTTTATCCGGGAGTCTACACGTTGAAATACTTGTTCTGCAATGTGGATTCCAGCTACAACCCCAGTCGCTTTAGAGTAAAGTACAGCATGCCCTTCTAAAGTGTCTGGTATAATCGCCGCACTGAGATCACCCGTCCCAATATCCTCTTCGAGAGCTCGATCAATAATCCCCTGTAATTGAAACAAAGCTAACATTGACACCCTCCTATTCTGTTAGTGGGGATAATAACAAGAGCATTAAAAAAATGCTCTTGTTAAACAGTTTGCTTAATATCCAATAATTAAGCGATTATACCGTTCGTGATAGCCTCCTGATATCGTTCCTTAGACATCCCGAGAATATCGCAGAAAAACTGTTCATTGTGTTCTCCCAAGCACGGACTTGGCCTATCCAGCACCGCAGGGGTTTCTGACAGTTCAAAGGGCGGCGCCTGGTAATGGAAAAGACCCATTTCAGAATGTTCAATTCCTTGCCAAATCTGACGATGCGCATATTGAGGATCAGAATAGGCATCCCTGATCCGGTTTACAACGCCGGCCCTCACCCCGACAGCCTGCAGTTTCTCCATAAGTTCCTCTGGCGTAAACCCTACCGTCCAAGCTTCAATTTTAGACTCTAATTCATCCTCATTGTTTTTACGGTCTAGCATTGTAGAGAACTTGCTTTCGGCTGCCCAAGCAGGTTCATCCATAACTTCCCTTAGCTTCTGCCACTCCGCATCCGTAAAGACACTTAGAGCGCACCACCTGTCTTGACCCTTACAGGGAAAGACACCATGTGGGGCTGCGTATTCATGGCGATTTCCCATACGTTCCCAGACCCGTCCATTAATATTATTTTCCAAAATGATTGGCGCCAAAAACTGAAGGCCGTTTTCATACTGAGCTAAATCAATATATTGCCCAAAACCTGTCCTACGACGATAATCTAAAGCTGCCATAATAGAAATAACCCCATATCCGACGCCAATAAAATCAATATACGGACCAAATAAAAGTGATAGAGGACCATCAGGAAATCCAGTTAAATTGGTAAAACCGGTTAGTGATGTTAATTGGGACCCAAACCCGGGATGAGTGGCATGTCGCCCACCTTGACCCTGATTGCAGGAACTGAACATAATTAGCTTTTCGTTAACTTTGCACAATTCCTCGTAACCTAAACCCAGTCTTTCCATCGTCCCGGGTGTGAAATTTTCAATCACCACATCAGCCCAAGCCACCACTTCTTTGGCGAGGTCGATCCCACCTTCAGCCTTAAGGTTAATCGTTATCCCATATTTGTTGTTATTACAAACCCCAAAGCATCCAGATCTGTTCACACCAGGTTTGTTTTCTGCAAACGGAGGATATTGCACTCGAAATCCATCCGGTCTACCACCTGACTCTATATGCACTACCGTTGCTCCAAAATCCGCTAAATGCTTTCCAGTCACTGGGCCAGCAGCATAAGCAGCGAATTCCACTACCTTGAGACCTTCTAAAGCCTGTCTACTCATACTATGATCACCCCCTTAAATAACCCCACTCTCTTTAAGCCTAATTACATCGATACTACTTAAACCGAGTTCTGTTTCCAAAATTTCATGATTATGCTCACCGATCATTGGTGCACGTCTATTAATACCACAACTAGCCTCAGAGAATTGTCCAAACGCCCCCGGATAGCTAATCGTCACACCTAATTCCGGATGCTCAACAACTTGCCAGAAACCGCGATCCATGAGTTGTGGATCAGTCACGATGTCCTGAGCTGAAGCTACTGGATAGCCTAACATTCTACGCTTAATTGCATTTTTGAAAAAGTCATCTTTTGTTTTGGTTATAAGAAACGCGGCGATTGGTATTTCAATTTCGTTAATTTCTTCTTGTGTTACGACAGCTATATTGAATTTATCCCAATTCTTTTCAATGAGGAACTGGGGAGCCATGTCTACTTCCTGCATCCAGGCTACTAAAGCATTATTGGTCGCTTTACCAGCAGACCCACCGTATAAAATGAAATTAATATACCCATCTTGGCACTTATAAATAGCCCTCATTTTGGCCCCAGTAACACTACGTCCTGTAATAAATTCCCCATCTCGACTTAAATCATTTTGCACTAAGTCCCAATGAGCCTGGGCGGGGGTTACTGCCATGAGCATACTAGCTTGAGCTGAAACGTCGATTCTTTGTCCCTTGCCCGTTATCCCCCTGCTATAGTTGGCTATTAGAGCACTCATTGCTCCAGTCATTCCTGCCCACATATAGGATTGGGGAACAGCTACACGAACCGGTGGACGATCTGGACTGCCAAATAACGTCATCAGCCCACTCGTTGCCATAATTTCTAGATCCGAAGCTTTATAGTCACTATAGGGACCATTTTGTCCAAACGGTGTTACTGAAACCAAAATCAAAGCGGGATTAAGTTGACTTAACTCGGCATACCCTAGTCCATTTTCTGCTAAGTATCCTGGAGCAAAGGATTCTAAAATGAAATCAGCTTTGGCGGCTAACCGGCGAAAAAGTGTGCGTCCGGTCTCCTTAGTAATATCAAGGGTTATACCCCGCTTATTATTGTTATAGGCCCACCAAGTAAGGCTCTTATCTGGATCAAGGATATCATGATAGAAAGGCCCCATGTTACGACCGAGATCACCACCGGGCTTTTCCACTTTGATAACATCGGCCCCTAAGTCCCCCATGATCTTCCCTGCTAACCATCCCAACTCATTAGTCAGATCCAAAACACGATATCCTTCTAGTAAGCCTCTTTTCACTGATGAAGACATATCATCACCCCCAACCGTGTTTATAATATTAAGATTTTTTTGATATAGGAAGCAGAGTAACCCTGCTTCCTATTGCACCAAAGATTTAGCAGGGATTAAATTCCCTTTCTAGCCATTAACTTAGAATATTCGTCAACGTTTTCTAAGGCTTTTTTGATATCATCTGCTTTGAACCACTTATCCAGTTTAACCCTGTCAACTGGATATCCAGCTCGCTCATAAGCCCATTTGAACTCAAACGGTACTGTAGCATCAATGGCAATTGCTCCTGAATACTTGGATTCAGAGCGTACCCATTCGGCGCCTGGTGCCGCTGCACTTCTCTCTGCTGGTTGGAATGTCTGTCCCATACCCCCGGCAGCGATCGTTTGAATGTCTTTATCTGCATCTACCCGAGTAGATAGGGCCCACATAATATCTTCCATGTTGTAAATATCCACGTCTTCATCTACTGCGATAGCCAGACGCAATCCTTGAGAAAGCGCACAAGCAGCAGCTAGGATATTCTTTTGCCAGCCTTCATCCCGTTTCCGGCGCTTTTTAACTTGGAAGATGCAGCCACCCCAGTCAGTCATACCGTAAGGGATATGGGTATCAACGACTAGTCCAGGTACAATCCGCTCTGCCAATTCGAAGAAGGTTGCTTCACGAACTGAGCAATCAATATAGTGGTCATCATAGCTATGAACGGCCAGCGGATAATAAATCGGTCGATCCTTACGATGGGTAACCGCCGTAACCTGGAATTTATACGTACGATAAGCCTTACCCATATAGCCTGACCACTCTGGATGGAAGGGGTAGATGCCCTGTTTTTGATCCTTTTCAGCCAGAGGACTTTCCCAGACCTTTTGAGTTGTATCCAGAAAGCCTTCGATAACAATCTCTGCTTGGGCGATAGAGTAGGCATCAATGGTTTTACATTTAACCAGATCAATCGCTGATCCCTGTACTGCTCCTGCTACACCAATTTCATCGCAACCTCTTGGCAAGATTGCATACATAAAACCACTACCTGCCATCAAGGTGCAAGCTGGAGGAACACCCATGTTAATCGTCATGGGAATAGGTCCTTTATGATACCATTCAGTGGCCACCATATCTGTATGTGATCCTGGGGAGATCTGGAAGCTGGAAAAGTCCTTATTGTCGCGGAAATTCATCCTGTTATAACTGATATGAGTTCCACCCCAGAAATACTTGCCGGTAACCAAGGTATTGCCACCACCCAGAGTCCGACCTGGGTCACTTGGGGTATGTTGGATCATTGGGATGATTGGCCACACGTCAATATTTTCGGTCACGCAAACTTCTTGGCAAGGTGCTTGGTCCTGTTCCACGATTCTTGGGGCGATAGGATTATTTATTCCATTGGCAATTTTAAATTTCAATTGACTGTAGTCTTTGACATCAAAAATCTTAGCAAGTCTTGAACCAGTTGCAAATAAGTTACAGGATAAACGAGCATTGTCATAGCCTTTTACATTTTCAAATAAGAGGGTTGGTCCTCCATCAAAGGACTTTTGGATTCCTGTCATTTCTAGAAAGGGATCAACTTCTACATCAGTAACTAAAATTTCTCCTTCTTCATTTTTAAGCCACTCCAAAGTACTTCTCAAACTGGTAATGTCTTTCTTTGGCATGAAATTTCCTCCTATTTCTCTGTTTTGATATATAAACAAACCTATGGGTTTGTTCTCCATAAAGAAATGCGGTTTTAATAACTAGATAATTTCTTAAGAAGTTCTGGTACTTGAAAGGTAAGCTCAGCGATTAAAGCTCCTGACGCTGTAAGTGCCTCAAATTTACTCTGAAAGGTGCCCTTACCCCTCTCAATGATTGCACCAGCATGCCCCATCCTCTTCCCTGGAGGTGCATTCTTGCCCGCAATATAGGCGATTACCGGCTTACTCATCATTTGCTTAATGTAGACCGCTGCCTCTTCTTCGGCGTTGCCACCAATTTCCCCAATTAAGACGACTGCCTCGGTCTGTGAATCTTCTTCAAACCTACGAAGCAAATCTGTGAAAGATAATCCTACTACCCTATCACCACCTAAACCTACAACCGTTGATTGTCCATAACCTGCAGCTGTCAGGCTTCCCACTATTTCATAGGTTAACGTGCCACTTCTGGCCACAATCCCGATGGGACCTGGGAAAAAGAATTGATCGGGCGGAATACCCACCTTACTTTTACCAGGAGAAATAATGCCAAAAGTATTAGGACCAATTATTATTGCACCACGCCTACGAGCAAAACCAATAATTTCAATCTCATCTTGTACTGGAATATGTTCTGTGATAACTACAACCACTTTGATCCCAGCGTCAATGGCTTCAAATGCTGCATCTTTAGCCAAACGAGCCGGAACAAAGAGGCACGATACATTAGCACCGCAACCTTTAATGGTCTCTGCGACCGTATTATAGATCGGAACTCCTTCAATTTCCTGCCCGCCTTTGCCAGGGGTAACACCAGCAACAATGTTTGTACCATACGCTAGCATACGTTTAGTATGAAAGATCCCTTGCTGACCAGTAATTCCCTGTATTACGACCCGGGAATTCTCATCTAAAATCACTGCCATTTTCCCACCCCCTTTCAGGCCCTATTTGCTAGCTCTACAACCTTTATGGCTGCCTCGTTCATCGTCTGATAGGCTTCTATTCCACATTCTCTGAGGATCTTCAACCCTTCTTCCTGATTCGTGCCAACTAAGCGGATGACAACCGGTACTGGAATACCTTTATCCTTTTTCACTTGAGCAAATGCCGCAGCTACATCATCACATCGGGTAATTCCACCAAAAATGTTTATAAAGATTGCTTTTGGTTTGCTATTTAAGAGGATTTCTAGAGCCTTTTCTGTACCTTCCCGACCAGTTCCACCCCCAGCATCGAGAAAATTAGCAGCCCGTCCCCCATGATATTGAATAGAATCTATCGTACCCATCGTTATCCCAGCTCCGTTGGCCATAATGGCTATATCTCCATCTAGTTCTACATAAGAAAGCCCTGCAGAATGGGCAAGTTTCTCTAGGTCAGTTCTTTCCTCTACACTGGGTATATCTTTTTGTCTAAAGAGAGCCGAATCATCAATTGTCACTTTAGCATCACCGGCAATAATACGATTACCACACAGGATCAAAGGATTGATTTCCACTAGTTCTGCATCTTTTTCCCTAAAAACCCTATATAGTGTAGATAAAACTCTAGCAAATTCCTTAGCAGCCTCTCCTATTAAACCCATTCGATAGGTACACTCCCTAATATGATAGGGCTGGATTCCAAGGTTAATATCTAGATGTTTTTTGATAATTTCTTCTTCAGGAACATCTTCTATATCCATCCCACCAGCCGCGGAAGCAATCAAGACTGGCATACCTTCCTTGGTGTCGATAGTAATTGCTAAGTAAAATTCTTTGTCGATCGTCAATTTTTCTTCTACCAACAGCTGTTCAACGTTAAGCTCCTGAATTTTCATCCCCAATAGTTCCTGTGCAGCTTTCTGCACTTCATCGCGCTGATTAACGAACTTTATTCCACCCGCCTTACCTCTTTTACCGGAAAGTACCTGTGCCTTTATTACTACAGAACCACCTATCTCCTCAAATGCTTTTACCGCTTCACTTGGGTTAGTTACCACCCTTCCTTGAGGAATCGGAAGTCCAAAGCTAGCAAAGAGTTCTTTGCCCATGTATTCATATAATTTCAACTCATCCCCGCCTTTCTTTATTAAGATTGACAATGTACATAGACTAGTGCAATCTTCATACCAAGTTAATCTTAAATAGGCTCAATTGCCATATCTAAGTGACAAACAATCGAAATTTACTGTTAAATGGTTTGAATCTATTGAATTAGATCTCTAGACATTTCTAATGGGAAAATAATAAATTTAATTTTTGGAACTTGTCGTTCCAAAAATAAAAAAGGAAAAAGAAAAACGATACTAATTGTAAAAAACCCCTAACTAATCTCTTAGCAGGAGTTTTCTAATAGATTTGGGATGTCTATTGTATGACCAATCATCTGGGATTATTGCTGATTGTTCTGAGCTTGGTAATTTTCATAACCATCTTTTTGTTTCTCAGTAAAGCATTCGTAAGAATCCTGAGGGGTTATACTTTTACGTTTTGCTTGTGAACACCAAATAGCAGTAACAACTTGTCTGAAAAAACGGCAATCCTTACATTTTTGTGTAGCCACTTTTATTCCTCCTTTTTGTTTTAAAAAAATAATAGTAGATATAAGATATCTGTTTTTGTTAATAAAGCAATTTTCTAGCCAAGGTTAACTTAAATAGCCTGAGTTGTAATATATAAGTGCCGAACGACCATAATGCAATGTTAAAAAGAAGTTCAATTGAAAGGAGCCATGATATATAACTATATTTTGAAATTAATTATTTAAAAAATGAAACTGAATGTTTCATACTTAGAACCTGAAAAGATTTAGAACAATGGCGGAAGTGCGTCGTGAGGAGAAAGGGTTACAGATGACGCCACCAAATACAGATTATTGCGCCGGACTACTATCTCCCGGACACCTGGGACCATCGAGACATTTTTCATAAAACACAGGAACCATTGCCTACCTATGAGAATAGAATAAATTATGTTAATTGATAATGGTTATCTATCTCGTATGAAGGAGGATTTAAGATGTGTGGAATCGTAGGTCAAATGGATTGGGAACGTGATTTAACTCTCCAAAAAGATGTTTTAATAGGTATGACACAAACCTTAATCCCTCGGGGACCCGATGCTGAAGGTTACTGGCTTACTCCTCGGGCCGCGTTCGGACACCGCCGATTGGTAGTTGTCGATCCCAAGGGTGGTCTTCAACCGATGATCCGTCGACGTGGTGAACATACCTTTACCCTAATCTACAACGGCGAACTCTATAATACACCCGAACTTCGTCAAGAACTTTTGAGCCGAGGGTATATATTCGAAGGGCATTCTGATACAGAGGCCGTTCTGCTCTCCTACCTAGAATGGGGACCCTCCTGTGTCGAACGTTTTAATGGAATTTTCGCTTTTGGAATCTGGGATAGCCAGGAACAACAGTTATTTGTGGCGCGTGATCGTCTGGGAGTTAAACCTCTCTTTTACAGTGAACTGTTAAAAGGCCTGGTTTTTGCTTCTGAACTTAAGGCATTATTGAAACACCCTGCCATTTCCCCGAATCTTGGGACAGAGGGACTGTCCGAAATTTTTCTTCTAGGTCCAGCGAGGACTCCCGGAGTGGGTGTCTACGAAGGAATTTCCGAACTTAGACCAGGGCATTTTTTAATCTATTCTGCCAACGGCCTGAGGATTCGAAGGTATTGGGCCTTACCTAATCATGTACATGAAGATGATTTACCGACGACCATCGCCAAGATCCGTGAGCTTTTTGTCGATACCGTCCAACGTCAGTTGGTTTCTGATGTACCGATCGGCACTCTACTCTCCGGGGGGCTGGATTCCAGTGCTATTACAGCGATCGCTGCGGAATTCCAGAACCTCAACGGCCATGGTTCCCTGCCGACTTTTTCAGTCGATTATGCTGAGAATGATAAGTATTTTCAGGCAAATGAATTCCAACCCAGCGCGGACGGACCATGGATTGAACGAGTGTCCCAAACCTTCGGAACTAAGCACACCAACTGTGCATTCAAGATCCCTGAGCTTGTTCAAGCGCTTAAAGCCTCTACTATAGCAAGGGATCTACCTGGTATGGCTGACGTTGATTCTTCGTTGTTACTCTTTTCCCGGGAGATCAAGAAAAAAGTTACAGTCGGTTTATCAGGAGAATGTGCTGATGAAGTTTTTGGAGGTTACCCTTGGTTCCATCGTCAAGATGCCCTCGACGCTCAAACCTTTCCCTGGACACTTCATGTTGAAAACCGTTTACAGATCCTTTCCCCTGAACTCCATGAACTTCTTCACCCCCGCGACTATTTACTGAAACGCTATGAAGAGGCTCTGAGCGAAATCCCCCTGCTTCCGAGTTCTTCCTCTGTAATTCACCAAGACAGTCGAACCTTGACTGGAAATCTGCAACGCGAAGCGCGAATCCGTGAGATTACCTATTTGACGTTAACCCGTTTCATGCCAACTCTCCTAGATCGCAAGGACCGCATGACCATGGCAACCGGACTTGAAGTACGAGTTCCTTACTGTGATCATCGCTTAGTCGAATACGCCTGGAACATCCCTTGGGAGATGAAGGCAATTGAGGGCAGAGAAAAAGGGCTTCTGCGCCAAGCCCTCACCGGAATCTTACCCGACGATGTGCTTTGGCGCCGCAAAAGCCCCTACCCAAAAACTCATCATCCCAGCTATCTTTCTACTGTTCGTACCTGGCTAAGAGACATCCTTGCAGATAAGACTTCCCCGGTTCTTCCCTTTATAAATGTGCCAGCCTTACGAGATCTCATGAAACTCTCAGATACCATGCCTTCTGGCCGTCCCTGGTTTGGGCAGCTGATGGACATTCCACAGCTCTTTGCTTACCTTATTCAAGTGAATTATTGGTTAGTGGAAAACAAAGTTAGGATTCTTTAGCACATTTAAGATCATTCTTCACTGAGTTTTGTTTCGAGGGGCTTACTCACGATCTTTACCTGGGTAATTCTAAATCCCATTACCTCAATAACTTCAAACTGAATTCCTTCAAAAAAAACGCTATCCCCTTTGACGGGTTTTCGACCTAGCCTTGAAAAAATATATCCTCCAATGGTTGTGACGGTTTCCTCTTCTAGTTGAATGTCGAGCATTTCTGAGACTTCTTCCATCAAGACACGCCCATTTAGTAGATATTCATTTTCAGATATTTTTTGAATGGGTGGTTGTTCCGACTCGAATTCATCATAGATTTCACCGACTAATTCTTCCAACATATCTTCGATCGTGACCAGTCCCGCCGAACCGCCGAATTCATCCACCACAACTGCTATGTGGGTTCGCAAACTTCGCATTCTTTGGACAAGATGAGAAATAGGCATACCCTCAGGAACAGCAAGGATATCCCGCTTAATCTGAATAATATCCTTCGCACCGGACTGTTCCTGTAACCGAAGGATGTCTCTCATATGAACTAAGCCGAGGACATGGTCTTTATCATCATCACACAGTAAATAACGCGTATGGCCATATTTTTTGACAACCTCGAGAACCTCCTCAAAGGTGTCCTGAATGAAAATGCAGACCATATCTTGCCGAGGTACCATCACTTCACTAGCGTTACGATCCGAGAATTCAAAGACATTATCTAAAAGTTTACCTTCTAATTTATCTAAATATCCATGCTTTTGACTGGCATCGACTAGCATTCTTAGTTCTTCTTCACTATGGGATAAATCCGCCTCATTGGCCGGTTCAATTCTCAACATACGCAAGACAAGGTTAGCTAAGCCATTAAGTGCTCGAATAATTGGATAACAGATCCAGTAAAAACCCTTTAAAAGCCCAGCCGTAGCCAGGGCGGTACTCTCTGACCTTTGAATTGCTAAGGATTTAGGTACGAGTTCACCTAATACAATGTGTAGCAATGTAATGATTGAAAAGGCTATTACTAAAGAGATAGTATGGGTGTAGATGGTACTCCAACCGGCAATCCCAGTAAACAGCGGTTCAATAAGGGTCGCAATTGCTGGTTCACCCACCCAACCTAAGCCCAAGGAAGAAAGCGTGATTCCAAGCTGACAGGCCGAAAGGTATGCATCAAGCTGTGAGGTAACATCTAGGGCAGTTTGTGCTCTGGGTGAACCATTCTCCGCAAGCTCTGCCAAACGTGTCTTACGTACTTTAATCAAGGAAAATTCAGCTGCCACAAAAAGTCCATTTAATCCAACCAACAAGAATGCAAACAAGATCATTATGACACTCCAAAGTAGACCGTCGATGATTTTTCTCCTCCTTGTTTTTTGGAAACAAAACATGGTAGTCCCTATTTAATTTAGTGTACTAATATTGGGATACATTTATACACCCTATTGACTAGTCAATAGGGTGTATAAATGTATCCACATGTTAAACTGCTGCATGTATATCCTTAACTTCGCTGGCTTTAGTTTCGAGGAGCTTTTTCTTGACCATAACCTTGGTAATTCTAAATCCAATCACTTCCATCACTTCAAAATGGAACCCATCAAAATAAATGACATCCCCTTTGACAGGCCTGCGACCTAACCTAGAAAAGACATATCCACCAATTGTCGAGACCGTTTCCTCTTCGAGCTCAATGTCCAGAAGTTCCGAAACTTCTTCCATTAAGACTCGTCCATTAAGGAAATATTCATATTCAGCCACCTTCTGAATAGGAGGCTGCTCAAATTCAAATTCATCGTAAATTTCTCCGACAAGTTCTTCCAGCATATCTTCAATCGTCACTAACCCAGCAGACCCACCGAATTCATCCACCACGATCGCCATATGCGTTCGTTGGCTGCGCATCTTCTGGACGAGATGAGAAATTGGCATTCCTTCCGGAACGACGATGATATCCCTCCTAATCTGAGTGATATCCTTCTCGCCTTCCTGTTCCCTAAGCCGAAAAATGTCCCGCATATGCACTAGACCGAGGACATGATCTTTGTCGTCATCACACAGCAGATATCGTGTATGACCATACTTTTTAACAATATCGAGAATCTCTTCAAACGTATCCTGGATAAAAATACAGACCATATCTTGACGGGGGATCATCACTTCACTAGCAATACGATCCGAAAATTCGAACACATTGTCTAATAATTTACCTTCCATCTTATCCAAATAGCCATGCTTTTGACTGGCCTCGACTAGCATTCGTAGTTCTTCTTCACTATGGGATAAGTCGGCCTCATTGGCAGGTTGAATTCCCCAAATACGTAACACTAGGTTAGCTAAGTTATTGAGCGACTTAATAATCGGATAACAGATCCAGTAAAAGGCTTTCAGAAAACCAGCAGTTGCCAGGGCAGCCGCTTCTGCCTTTTGTATTGCTATTGATTTAGGAACAAGCTCACCTAAAACAATGTGTAATAATGAGATGATAGAAAAGGCTATCGTTATAGAAATAGTATGAGTGTAGATGGTGCTCCAACCAGCAACCCCAGCAAACAAAGGTTCAATCAGGGCAGCAATCGCTGGTTCACCAATCCAACCTAAACCTAAGGAAGAGAGCGTGATCCCAAGCTGACAGGCAGAAAGGTATGCATCAAGTTGCGAGGTGACGTCCAAGGCAGTTTGTGCCCTTGACGAACCATTCTCCGCAAGTTCTGCCAAACGAGTCTTACGTACTTTAACCAAAGAAAATTCAGCAGCCACAAATAATCCATTTAACCCCACTAATAAGAATGCAATTAATATCATTATGACACTCCAGAACAGACCGTCTATGATTTTTCTCCTCCTTTTAATATCTAAAGACCTTACCATGATTGTATTATTATGATTATTTGTACTTATGCTAGACCATAATTATACATCACTATCGTTACTTATATCAAAGGAAAATTTCTATTTTCCCTTCATCTATTTCCCCTTTGTTTATCCAATCGTAAGACTCCCACTTCTACAAGTGGGAGTGATCCCCCCGGCTCCGCTTCGGTGGGGGTAGAGTCCGACTTCGCCGCTAAGAGTTCCTTTTGGGACGTGCGGCTTCGGCGAAACCCTCCACTGGAGGCTTTCGTTACCGAAGACTCGATGTTCAACTTTAGTTGAACGAGTTCACTGGCCCTTTTCACTTGGCATACCTTGCAAAACCTTTAGAACTGCCTCGTCCTCTTCTGTGCCGATAATATGCTTCATCATATACTCAAAACCTGCCGGTCGAATTGGTTTCTCCTCTCTTAAGGATTCCAAATCAAATTCACCGATCTGCTCAGTGTCTTGGTCAGGTACCTTGACCTCAAATAAAGCCTCTAATGAAAACGTTTCCGTTCTTTCAAGCTCATCGTCCGGCGAATCCGCCTGAATTTCCTGATCATTCACCTTAGAAGTTTCCTCATCTTCGGGTAAATTGCTTGCAGAGTTTTGATTTTCCTTCACTAATAGCTCTTCTACGCAGTTTCCTAATAGTACTTGTCTCAAAATCGCTTTAATAAAGGAACTTCGCTCCTCTGGTTCAATCTGCTGTATAGCTAACCAGAGGTCCGTCTCAGCTTCATCAAAAAACAGCGGAATAAAGGCAGGCTGAGCATTAATCATACTGGTGGGTTCGATTTCTTCGTTATATTATTCACCAGTGTCGTAGCCATAATCCGAAATCCTGTGGCATTACCAAATTGTGGATCGTCAATCAGAAGCTTATTTTCTAATTGGATATGCTCATAGACCATTTCTCCGACCTTTCCAGCAACTAAGACGGTATGCAGTTTACCAAGCATAGGTTTTAAGGCCTTTTTCACTTCCCGGGAGATATCAGTTCCTAACTGAGCAAGCATGTTCTTCATGATCGGATTAAGATTAATCGAGCCGTTATTCCAAGGATACAATCCCCCGTTCACTCGGAAAATTTTATCTAATTCCTTATCATCCGTCTCAATTGGGTTTTCGTGATTTGCGGTCAATTCCTTCAGTTTATCGGCCACTCCAATATACGCCCACTTTAAGCCCTTTTCAATACTAAAAGAATTGGGTGGATCAAGCATTACGCCATCATAAAAAGTGGCAATATCTGTCGTGCGAAAACCTGGATCGATGACCACCACATACCCGCTAAATAGCTTGGCGCTCGTCGGCATCCCATATTCATTAAGCGTTTCCTTAATAAAGACTCCATAACTTTGGGGAAGCACTCGAGAACGCAAGATGTTCAGTTGCCGTGTCAACCCTTTCATGGGACCTGAATGAAAGGTTACCGAAAAAGACCCCTTTAATTCAGCTTCATACTTGTCCTTTAAACTAGCATAATACTTAACGGGCACGCCAGTTCCAAGATAAACATTCGCTTTAGGAGTTTTTTGGGCTAGGGCTAAAGCCACTACCAGTAACGCTGTTGCTTCTTCATCCGAAGATTTGTCTTCATCCCAGCAATAATGAGCTTCGTTTGGATTCAAGCTTTCCGCCAAACTTCCCATGAAGTAATGCCGTTCCACACCCGTCGAATTATTCTTAACCATGACATCCAAGGTAGAAATCTGAGTTTCTAAGTCAGATCCTTTACTAATCAGGGAATTACCTAAGGTTGAGAAAATCCGCTCATTCCCTTTACAAATTACAGCTGGAAATAATACTTTTGCATCTCCAGTATCCAGTTTAATCGCTCCAAATCCCGGATCTGCTCCAGCCACGAGAATATCACTATCTAACACACGTGTTCCTCCTCGATTACAATCAATTATGGACAAACTAATAACACACAACAACTTCTACTGCTATATCTATTATTATATACGAAGCTAACACGCTTGTAAAAATGGGTTATTAATATTCTTCTAAATATTAAAATAGTAACCAACTCTAGACTTGAGATTAGAAAAGGGTTGTGGTATGCTAAAAGAAAAAATTGCTCGATTTTAGGTGCCCTTTGGGGAGAATAGGGAAGTTCGGTTCAAAACCGACGCGGACCCACCACTGTATTCGATGAGCTTTGTAGACCACTGGCACTTTGCTGGGAAGGTAACAAATTAAAGCGATGATTCGATAGCCAGGAGACCTGCCTAAAATGTTTAAGTCTTTCCACATCGTGGAAAGCGGCGGTGATGACGGTAAAGTCCCGACCACAGATTTATTTGTGGTCGGGATTTTCTATTTTTCAACAACTATATTAAGGAGGAGTTTTAATGAACAATTTGTCAGAAGCACAACTCTATGCCCAACTCGAAGCTCTAACTGCGAACATCTCAGAACTTGACGAGGATTCTATGGCTAAGGTCCAAGCACGCTTGGATATCCTGACCAAACCACAAGGCAGCCTTGGTCAATTAGAACAGATAGCCAAGCAACTTGGAGGTATCCAACGAACCTCTAATCCTCAAATCAATAAGAAAGCAGTCCTCTTGATGGCTGGAGATCATGGCATCGCAGCTGAAGGAGTCAGTGCCTTTCCCCAAGAAGTTACCCCTCAAATGGTGTATAATATCATAAATGGTGGCGCAGCCATCAATGTACTGGCTCGCCAAGCTAATGCCGAGGTTTTTTGTACAGATGTCGGTGTTGCCTTCCCCTTAGAAGGAAACCTTATTCACAAACGGGTTGCTAATGGAACCCAGAACATGGCCAAGGGCCCAGCAATGACCCGTCACGAAGCACTTCAAGCTCTACTGGTCGGTGCTGAAGTTGCCGCGGAAAAGATCCGCGCAGGATATAACCTCTTTGCTACAGGTGACCTGGGAATTGGCAATACTACCCCTAGCTCCGCAATCGTTGCCCTCTTTACCAATTCCCCCCTTGAGGATGTTGTTGGACGAGGAACTGGGATTGATGATGCCGGCTTAATTAAGAAACGCCAAGCCATTCAAACGGCCTTTGACGTCAATCAACCTAATGCAGACGACGCTTTAGATGTTCTAAGCAAAGTTGGCGGCTTAGAAATTGCTGCGATTGCTGGTTCAATCCTTCAAGCGGCAGCTAGCCGTGTTCCGATTGTCATTGACGGGTTTATCTCAACGGCTGGAGCACTTGTTGCCGCGAAAATCGCCCCGAAATGCACAGCCTTCATGATTCCCTCCCACGGTTCAGTCGAACCTGGTCACCGTAAGGCCTTAGCAAGCCTAGGCCTTGATCCACTAATTAACCTAAATATGAGACTGGGAGAAGGAACGGGAGCGGTCCTAACCTTTCACTTAGTCGAAGCTGCACTTCATATTCTTAAGGAAATGGCAACTTTCGGAGATGCTGGAGTCAGCGAAGCGAATTAGACACAAGGATATCTTGCATAGATAAACAGAGCCTAGTCTAGCTTAATCTAGCACTATAACAGAGGAGCGGTGAATGTTATGTCTCAATTTACACTGATTACAGGCGGTGCACGGAGCGGAAAGAGTAGTTTTGCAGAACTTCTGGCCGCTTCGGCAAAGCTTCCGGTCACATACATTGCCACCGCCCAAATCTGGGACGAAGAAATGGCCCACCGCGTTAAAAAACATCAAAACCAACGCCCGGCCACTTGGCAGCTCATTGAGGAACCGCTGAACATTCGAGAGACTCTTTGTCAACTCAAAGACGATGACGGAGTCATTCTACTTGATTGTGTCACACTCTGGCTTACTAATCTTCTCTTAGCCGAACAAACTAGACAAGCTGAACGAGTTACCCTTTCTGGTCATGAAGAAGATAACTTCGTACTAGACTCAACCAAACGAGATAAGATGTTCCCCGACATCGAACCAACAATCCTAGCTACTGTTCAAGAGGTTGCCTTACTTGCCCAAGAGATCAAACCTCAAGTCCTCTTTGTCACCAACGAAGTCGGCCAGGGCATTGTCCCTGAGAATCCTTTGGCTCGGGCATACCGTGATTTAGCTGGACGCAGCAATCAAATACTTGCCCGCTGTGCAGATCATGTCTATCTGGTCGTGGCAGGTTACCCCTTGGAACTTAAA
Organism: Desulfosporosinus sp. BICA1-9; assembly: GCF_000802135.1. Taxonomy (NCBI): domain Bacteria; kingdom Bacillati; phylum Bacillota; class Clostridia; order Eubacteriales; family Desulfitobacteriaceae; genus Desulfosporosinus; species Desulfosporosinus sp. BICA1-9. The sequence continues at coordinate 6,481 of NZ_JUEE01000126.1, read as the reverse complement.
CACTCTGGCGGGCAGCTCCTTGCTTCCCTGCACAAGGAGTGATCTGAGATGCGCGGATTCCTCATAGCCTTTACCTTTTTTACTCGAATTCCTTTACCGATCCCTAAGAATGTTTCTTCAGAAGAATTCCTGCGCAGTTATAAATATTATCCCTTCGTAGGACTAGTCTTAGGTCTTATCCTCTGGCTGCTGGCGAAAGTCTTGTTGCCCTATTATCCTCCTTTAGTCCTCGGGGCTCTCATCTTGGTTGCAGAGTTAGTGCTCACCGGAGGAATCCATCTTGACGGATTCATGGATAGTATGGATGGTTTATTATCCGCTCGTAGCCCGGAAAAAATCTTAGATATCATGAAAGACAGTCGAGTTGGAGCCCATGCCTCAATGGCTCTCGTGGGCTTGTTGCTCTTGAAATTCACCTTCCTGGCCAACCTGACCGTTCCGATGTTACCGATCCTCATCGTCATGCCGATGCTCTCTCGCTGGGTCTTTCAGATTGGGATGATCGGATTTCCCTATGCCCGCTCCCAGGGGCTAGGCAAAGGGTTTCACGAAGCAACCCAGTGGATTCCATTCCTACTCAGCGGAGTGGTGGTCTGCGGAATTTCCTATTACCTGCTCGGCTTTGCTGGGCCGATCGCCTTTGGAGTTAGCGCCTTAGTCATATTTTTAATGGCTTCTAGAATTTCCTCCTTACTAGGAGGGCTGACAGGTGATCTCTACGGGGCTTTTATCGAACTTTCGGAAGTTATCTGTTTAGTTATCGCTTTTCCTTTTATAAAGTAGGCAGAGTGAGCTTCAATATATTTTAAAGCGGAAGGGTAATGAACTATCAATACCCTTCCGTTTTAAATATAGTTTTAAATATAGTTTTAAATATAGTTTTAATATTAGTCCATAAATGTACAATAAGGAATTTTTAGAGTACACTAGAGATAATAGGCACTGCTAATTTTTTAGTATCGCTAGAGAGGGAGAACCATGACAGACTTTATCCTCTTATTTTCATTTTATGCATTTGCCGGCTGGGTAATGGAAACAATCTACCGTACAATAACACAAGGTCGGGTTGTCAATCCCGGATTTTTAGTTGGCCCGTTCCTCCCGATCTATGGCTTCTTTACCACTTTGGTGATCTGGTCCTCTGGACTGTTATCTCAACTCGCTTGGGAATGGCAGTTTCTTAGTTTTGTGTTTTTGAGCACCTTGCTGGAATATGTCGCAGGATGGTTTTTCGAGCGCTTCTTTCGCCTGCAGCTTTGGGATTATCATACAACCCCGTTTAATCTTCATGGGCGCATCGCTCTCCAGTTCTCCCTTCTTTGGGGGATTTTAGGGCTGGCATTTCATCTCGTCATACACCCAGCCGTTCAAATTCAAATGTTGCGCATTACACCAACTGGCCGTTCTATCTTAGCTATTATCTTGACAGCCTATGTTATTTGGGATATTATCCGATCCATCCTCTTACTACGTCGTCTTGAACACTTTGTCTCGATGTTTCAGGAGCAATATGAACGTCTGGAACTCACGCTATTTCACTCAGCTTGCTCTCCGTATCAAAGATTTCTTCATGCTTATCCGAAAATGCGCCATACTTTAAGCGAAAAGATGGCTTTGCTATATGCTAAGCAGGAAGCTCTCGAACACTTTTTAAGCCTTCAACGGCAGAAATTCTCCAACCCAAGTAGAGAAAACGACCCCCACTCACTTGACTAGGAAGGTGAACCAATTTTGGATTTATCAGAGCACGTCGAGGACATTCTGAACCACGAAGAGTATCAACAATTGGCACGTTTTACCCATCATCGTCCTTTTACTACCTTAGAGCACTCTCTTCGTGTTGCGCAGATAGCCTATAACTGGTCACTACGCCTTGAAAGCAAGCTCAAATTGGACACACATGCTATTACTCGCGGCGCCCTACTCCATGACTTTTTCCTGTACGACTGGCATGAGCCAAGACCAGACCGATCCCGGTGGCATGGTTTTCGCCACCCTCGCATTGCCTGCCAGAACGCGGAACGATGCTTTCAGCTCAGTGAGAAGGAAAAAGACATTATTTTGAGTCATATGTGGCCACTTACCCCGCGCTTACCTAAAACCCGAGAGGCTTTTCTGGTCATGGTTGCCGATAAGATGGCCTCGATCCAGGAATTTCGCTTAAAGTTCAAACGTGATCTTCCGCCTTCTGAACGATACACGTCTCTTCGCCTTATTAAACACAAGTCATAAATAAATCGAACGTTATACTATTAACTTTAGCCTGTTCATCCCAAAGAAAAGAGCCTTTCACCGCTAAATTCGGAGTGAAAAGCTCTTTTCTTTAAGTTTTAGATACTTTTTTATCATCAGTTATTTTTTTAAATGCATTTTCTGTCACAATATGCCCCTTACCATTTTGCTTGCCAAGATAAAGCCGATGATCTGAAAGCTTATAAAGAGATTCATAGTCCGTAGATTCTGTAGGAAATTCTGCAACTCCTATGCTTATACCCAAACCATAGCTTTCTAAATCCAAGTTACTCTTTAAGCGCTGCATGATATTCATTGCATCTTGGCTTAACTTAAGATCCGTTAAAATGACCGCAAACTCATCTCCACCTGTGCGAGCGACAATATCTTCTTGTCGAACGGACTTCTGGAGATTATGTGCTACATGGCTTAAGGCCATATCACCCATGGGGTGACCTTTTGTATCATTTAAATTCTTAAATCCGTCTAAATCAAGAAGCAGAAAAAGGAACGTTGAACCACGTCTGAGTGTTCCCGCCATTTCTCCTAGGATCCTTTGCTCAAACCCTTGGCGATTCATGATTCCAGTTAGGCGGTCCGTCGTCGCCAGACGCTCAAGTTCCTTTCTTTGCCGAATAGCCTCTAATGCCATGCTTAACATCCGTACAAATGCGTACAGGATCTCTTGGGTATGTGCAATGTCTCGTGTCCTAGAATCAAATAGCCAAAGTTCCCCAACGACTCCACGATAGGTTTTAATAGGCTGAATAAGGATTATTTCCACAGGATATGGAATCTTATTATGTTCGTCTTCTTCAAGTATTCGCAGGGTAGGTGCCTCATTCGGTATGTATCCAAGCGGAAAATGGGTTCTTTTATCTTTTTGGATCCATTCTTGCCAAACATCCTCAGACTGTTTAAGTCGGCCAAAGGGAGAATGTATTTTCCATTCCCCATCGGTTTCCATATGAAAGAACCCTGCCTCTAAATAAAGAATCTCCATGGCCATTTCTCCGGCTTCAGCAAGTAACTGCTCTTCAGACACGGCCTTGACCAAAATTTCAGTTCCCCTGAGCAGCAATGATAAGGCTTGTTCCCGATCAACAGCGGCCATACGCAATTGTTGTTCATAAACACTGGAGGATAGTAGCGGCATCAACTGTTCTAACCAGTAGACGCTTCCCTCGTCAAAGGAAGCGGGATGATCACTGAAAAGTAATAAAACACCTAATAATTGGCCAAAATGAAGGAGAGGAATGCAAAAGATTCGCCGAACCTTGAAGTCCCTGAGAGTTGTCCGCCAAGCATTGAAACAATGCGTTTCCTCGGAATTCGATGGGTCCCGCTCGTCGCCATCATCATCAATCTCGTGAATCATTAATTTCCGTTCTACATAGGTATTCCCTTGTGCTACTTTTCGGATAAATAGTTGAAAGTCTGGAGGGAGAACATTACGGACTAAAAAACTTTCCTGAAGTTCAGTCCGAGCGTTAATGGCCATTGGGTGAAATTCCTCACCCCGCAATAGCCAGATACCTGCCATTGTGCAATTGAAAAAATCAAGCCCACGTTTGGTCAAGATTTTCAGAGCATCTTCTAAATCTTCCTCACAATTTATTTCCTGAAGGAGCTCTAAGATATCTTCCGGCTTAAGTCTATAATTGTGCGGAGGAAGCAGCATGGGCTTATCAACCTTTCATTAATCGCATGATTTTATATAACATTTTATCATAAACCTTCCAAATAAACCTATTTATTTAAAGTATAAATTAAAGTTTTGTATTTCTTTCGAACCCAGACTATTCCTTTCCTGACATAGAAAAAGCTACTCATATTAAACGAACTATGTTATATTTAACCTTCAATTATCTTACTTGTAACTTTAAGGAGGGGTATCTCCCTGAGTAAAAAATACGCCTCACTACTAACCTTGGTCATCTCACTCACCTTTGTGATACTACTTTATCCTAAGCTCCAACATCCTGATGCCTTTCAAGCGTTTGTTTCACAATGGGGATGGATCGGCATCTTTGTCGACCTGTTGATCATTATGCTGTTTGCACTCTTTCCAGTGATACCCTTTGTCTTAATAGCTGGGGTGAACACCCTTCTTTATGGTTGGGTCGGAGGATTTCTGCTTTCCTTAGTCGGTAGTCTGCTAGGGGCTGCTGTGGGTTTTTGGTTAGCCCGTACACTTGGTCAACCATGGGCGCAACCTAAAATGGGAAAGCTCGGCAAGTGGGGTAAACTAATTGAAGGTAATAGTTTCACCATCATTTTGATCTCACGACTCATCCCAATATTACCCTCTGCAGCTGTCAATTATGCTGCCGGCTTATCTCTAATGACCTTTCCTAGATTTCTGTTAGCGACTTTCATTGGTAAAATTCCTATGATTCTATGGGAATCTTGGGTGGGACATGACTTTTGGCGTTTGACGGATCATCCAGGTCGATTATTACTGGCCTTAGCGATCGGTGTTCTTGTCTTTGGCTTAACAGGCCTCTACTGGTATCTTTCCATGAAACGCCTTAACAACCCTGAACCCCGCTCAGACATAAATAAGTAATAGCCGCTGAGAAGGCGGCTATTACTTATTTATGAGCTTACTTATTCGATACTTTTCTTCATCCTAAACCTTAATATCGAGAAAACGCTTTAGCAATTACTTGATACCCGACAGCGTTCGGATGTGCCTGATCCTGACCGGTGAGCAAGCGCTCTTTTCCTTTAAACTCCCGATCTACATAAACGACTACGAATCCAAATCCCTTAGCCCATCTGATAATCATAGCATTACTATTATCAATCATCTCTTGCGCCAGTCGATAATAATGCGCATAGGGGCCCCACTCAGTCAAAGGATTATAAAGAGTTGCAACTTTAACGGTTGCATTCGGGCTCAGCAGCCTGATTTCTTGCCCCACTAGCTCCAAAGTTTTGGCCATATTCGCATAAATTAAGGGTATCTGAGCTGGATTTAAGCTCTGATGAGAGTTACCCATAAGACGAAGTAAATCATTTGAGCCGATGGTCAGTGTAATTAGAGAGGCTTGGGAAAGAGAATGACGAAGGCCCCGATTTGATTTTAATAAGTTTAACAGCCCCCTTGTTGTTAAACCGTTGATTCCTAAATTCAGGATGCGCAAATCTTTATCGTGTCGTCCCAAGTAATTTCCATAGACATTGGGAAAAGAAAAGGGGCTAGCTACGCCATATCCTGCAGTAATCGAATCACCTAATGCAACATATAGACTCACATTTATCACCGCTTTCAAAGCACCCATATGCTTCAGGATATGTATGTTCACTACTCTTTGTCACATCCTGAGCATAAATCTCCGAAAATATGGGATCATAATCAAAAAGCTTTGAAACGATGTGAGGATTATTGACGACAATTCGAGATCTCATTAGTAAAGGGAATTCTTCCTCTTTATATGCGGCACTTGGCAATCTCTTCTTGCTGATTATCAAAGGAATTGCCGCAGTTTCTAGTGGTAGCGGTGCAATGTTTGCTGAGGCTATGCATACTGGTGCCGACGCTGTTAATCAGCTCTTTGTCTTTATTGGTAGCATTCTCTCTGAACGAAAACCGACTCCACGGTTTCCATCAGGATTTGGGCGGCTTATCAATGTCTTCTGCATGGGGGCAGTCATCGTAGTGACCATCATGGCCTATGAAACGGTTCTAGAAGGAATCCATTTAATTCAACATCCAGCCCCCTTTGGCAAGCTTGGTTTGACGATTTTTAGTCTCGCTGCTTCAATCACTATTGATGGCTATGTCCTATCCAAGGCCATGCGTGAAATATTAAGCGAAACTCGGACTACGGGAAAAGGATTAGGCATTGTACCAATAGCCGTAAAAAATGTCAAACGTGCCTCTCCGGCTACACGCCTTGTCTTCTATGAAGATCTTGTCGCTACCTTCGGGGCCATTCTAGCCCTGATAGCTATTCTGATCACTCACTTTACTTCGATCAAGGCCTTAGATGGCTTTGCAGCGATCATTATCGGGCTCCTCATGGGTGGAGTCGCTTTTCAAGTAGGATATGAGAACATGGTTGGATTGATCGGTGTTTCAGCTCCCAAGGACGTTGAAGACAAGGTCTCACAAATTATCTTATCCGATCCCGATGTAACGGATATTAATAAAATGCGCATCCTCCAAGAAGGACGATTTTTTCACGTCGAAAGCTACATAGAATTGAGACCCGGCCTATCTTTAGCCGTGGCTGATGACATC
>NZ_JUEE01000125.1:0-34403 GCF_000802135.1 Desulfosporosinus sp. BICA1-9 | reverse complement strand
GAGGTGAGCATCGGGAAAGATGGTACATTTAAGTTGTTTCAATTCCTTATAGGCAGGCTACGGACCGGTAGTGATGGCAGAAAGATATTTGGGTTAGACAGTTTCAATTCCTTATAGGCAGGCTACGGACGTCAAAAAGAAGTTTAATCAAGTATGAATTTGTTAAAAGTTTCAATTCCTTATAGGCAGGCTACGGACAGCGGCCCCCTTGCCACAGGGAGCCACCGAAGAAAGTTTCAATTCCTTATAGGCAGGCTACGGACTGTTGCATCTCTTAGATTGTCGTGAAACCCTACTTCAAGTTTCAATTCCTTATAGGCAGGCTACGGACGGAACAATACTTAACTGAACTAGGATTCAATACAGAGTTTCAATTCCTTATAGGCAGGCTACGGACGGAGAAACCATTAGAGCAAGATCACTTTTTGGCATGTTTCAATTCCTTATAGGCAGGCTACGGACATTATTTTTGAGACGCTAGGAATCTATGTTATTGCTGGTTTCAATTCCTTATAGGCAGGCTACGGACGAAGCGGCCCCCTTGCCACAGGGAGCCACCGAAGAAAGTTTCAATTCCTTATAGGCAGGCTACGGACGATAGAGCTTGATTAAGAAACACTGAGTAATTCACAGTTTCAATTCCTTATAGGCAGGCTACGGACCTGGGACAGCGGCATTTAACCTTGGAGTCAAAAGATTAGTTTCAATTCCTTATAGGCAGGCTACGGACGAAGAAGATAGTTAAGGGGGTAATCTCCATAGTAATGAGTTTCAATTCCTTATAGGCAGGCTACGGACTCATGTGTTTTCCTCCTTTTTATTTTGTGTTGACGGTTTCAATTCCTTATAGGCAGGCTACGGACGTAAAAGAGTACGAGATTAAGAACGGTTGGAAATAGTTTCAATTCCTTATAGGCAGGCTACGGACCTTGTTTACTTACGTGATGCGCAACTACATTATCTCTGGTTTCAATTCCTTATAGGCAGGCTACGGACCCGTGTTGATTAGTCATGATTTTCCTCCTTCGTTGGTTTCAATTCCTTATAGGCAGGCTACGGACTGAATAATTAAAGGTTGTTGCCGGGAATTTTTCAGGTTTCAATTCCTTATAGGCAGGCTACGGACGAGAGATTTTAGCGAATTAGAAAAGGCTATTCCCGAGTTTCAATTCCTTATAGGCAGGCTACGGACAAGCCTGAGCCTGTTCGAGGGTTTCTTCCATGCGAATGGTTTCAATTCCTTATAGGCAGGCTACGGACGAGCCATCAGAGTAATGCAAATATCTGCATGAGTCCGAGTTTCAATTCCTTATAGGCAGGCTACGGACGGAGCGGAAATATCATATCTTCCGCAATCTCCTTGCAGTTTCAATTCCTTATAGGCAGGCTACGGACCATGCAGGAGCATTGGTCCATCGTAGCTGTTAAATTGTTTCAATTCCTTATAGGCAGGCTACGGACGGTTGCAGGAAAAAGCAGAAAAGCAAAAGTGCACAGGTTTCAATTCCTTATAGGCAGGCTACGGACTAGCAGCCACACGGCAATGATAGCAATCAAGAGGAAGTTTCAATTCCTTATAGGCAGGCTACGGACACCAGCAGCGGTTTCAAAGTTCATTGCAATTTTACGGGTTTCAATTCCTTATAGGCAGGCTACGGACCCATTTTTGGCCCAAAAATAATGAGTTTCCCGGGACCAACAAATATAGTTTAACAACCCCATAACTGGGAAACCGCATAGGTAGGACTTATCACTGTCGTCGATCTCCAAGGGTTTTTACTTTATTGTACATCGACGACATCACAAAGAATGCGGTTCCTTACCCTTTCTCTAAATAATAAGCTCTTCTCCACCTTTACGCAAGCCCATAATTTCTCGATCCGTATACTTAGTCGTACGAGATGTGTAGATAATCACTGAATCATGGTCAGACTCAATAATTCGTTCCAATTCCATTTTTAATTTCTTCAGATTGCTTTCACTGATATCTCCCTCTAAAACCGAATTTTGTACCCAGTTTAAATACTTTCGGCAACGTTTAAGCACTTTATTAACGCGCTTTTCTCCGACATCGTATACTACGATCACAAACATAGCGTTTCCTCCGTTTTAACACTTAGCCATTTTCAATTACCACTGAGTAACAAAAGGCTCATAATCTTTTTCCCCCATTAAATGCTTCTCCAGCTTATACAGTTCTAAGCGCAATAATCGTCGGTAAGAAACGGGTGATCCAATCTCTCTGTGATTAATCGTTGTCTTTAACCGATTTTCCAGCTCCTCAACAAACACCCTCCGACCTTGTTCTTTGAGTATTAACCCACCCCCCTCTTTTTTGAAATCCTTCTTACTGATCATTTTCTTGCCAATCACAGAAAAAATGACGCGATCCACAATGATCGGCTTAAAGATTTCCGCTACATCTAAATTGAGTGTAAACCGTCTAAAATTTGTCGTATGCAAATAACCAATACGTGGATCAAGATGGGTCCGATAAATTTCACTAAGGACTGTAGAATACATGATCGTATTGCCAAAACTAATCAATGTGTTGATCTCGTTTTTTGGAGGCCTCCTAGAACGACCATCGAAGATAAAGTCTTCTTGCCCATGGATCGCGTCAAACGCCCGATAATATTGGTCCCGAATATTCCCTTCGATGGCCATAAGTACAGATATATCTGCTGATGAGCTAATTTTTTCTGCCAATCTTTCGATCTCACTCAGTTGCTCCCCAACATCTTTACTACGATTGGCATAATATTTTAGGACCTGGCGAATATTGCGCTCGGCCCCAGTCACAAACTGTCGGGCAATGTGCAGTCGGGATTCCGGTTTAAGATAATGCTCCGCTTGTCGCAGGATCATATAACCCGAGTTATAGTGTTCTCTAGGATAAAACGTGCCTGTGTAATACCCGTAATGATTATAGTAATGGATTATAATTTCCTTCTGCGTACAAAACTCCAAAAAGCGCTTATTCAGGTCAACCTCACCAAAAACCATCAGTTCCGACGTGTCCTCCACCGGAATAAATTTACGATCCCCTTCTTCACTCTCAAAGAAGATGGTGTTATCTTTGCGGTGCAATTGTCCATTTGAAAAAATATAGAGCGTTTTTTTCAAAGGTTTCCCCTCGATTCTATCTAAAATAACTCTTGTTACGCCCAGCAGAATTCTTTATAAGCACAATTTCTACATAAGGGAATTTTCCGAAGAAGTGGAGGAGTATCTTGCTGTGCGATACTCTCAATTTCCAACGCCGCCACATCCAATTCATGTTCCAGCTCTGGCGTCAACTCAACTTCTTCTTTCCGTTTCTCTTTAGGAAATAACAATTCTCCTTTCGCGTCAATTCCTCGGTCTTTTAGTTCTCTAAGATAAAAGGCCAGTTGCATGCGTGCACTTTGAAGGTATTTGGAACTTTTCTTCACTTCTCCGATGACCAATTTGTCCCTGTCTTGACGCACAATGTCCAGTTTGATATGTCCGATCGATATCTCCTTTTGCTTATCTCGATTATAAGTGTTCTCATGAATAAACCGCCCTAAATCCATATTGCCATCATCTTGATCAGCATTAATCTGATGCACCATTAACCATACCTCACGCGGACAGCAATAATAATACCAGATAAGGGTTCCCGTTAAGTTAAATTCGTTCTCACTAAGCACTTCAACCCTCCTCTCCTCAAGTAGCTATCCAATACAACGATCAAGACACCATCATAATATCATCGTTTTTCCTTCAACATTTAAGCCACCTGCTGGTGCATAATATCCTGATCTTAGAATCCATAGCTCTCCAGGGTGTTCATTGGCAATCTGCCGTGGGCTAAACCCCGGTTTAGCAAAAACATGAATGGAAACCATCGCAATCCGTCCTGCTAAAGCCCGCCTCGCTTCGCGCCGCTCCCACCGATCCTCCACCTGACTTGCTTGAGTCAGATCCTCTAACAATTCGGGATCTTCCTCACTCACGAGGAACGTAAACTGTTGCCGTTCTTTTCCTCGCAATAGTTCTCTGACCGGGTCATCCTCCAACCAACGCATATACCTTTCCAAATGCTCTTTGCCCGTATCCTTCTTTTTAGATAGTTCAGCAAAATAGCGTTCTGCTAACAACAATACATTTTCTTCTTGAACTTCGTCTTTATCTTGGAGTAGAGAGCGCGTCACTTGTAAATGAATCGCATCATAGATCATCTCAGAGTAGCGACGCTCATTCTCATTAACAATATCAAAAATTTCCACGGTTCCACGCGAACCTTTCCCTTCCCGATTACAGCGGCCGGCTATTTGAATCAAACTATCGAGAGGAGCAAAATCGCGTAGGACTAAGTCTAGATCAATATCCACCCCGGCTTCAATGGACTGGGTCGAGACCACAATACACGGGTACCCTTTTTTAATCTCATCCACAATAACGAGTCGATCTTTAGGGGTCACATCGGCACTAATAAAGAAGAGCTTCATTCCTTCTTCAACGTCAATCCAGCTCTCCTTGATTTCCTGCCAAACCTTTCGGGCACTCCCCCGCGTATTCAAGGTGATCAAAACCCGTTTGTGTTCACTGATCCAATCAGGCAGACGCTCTACCATCAATTCACAGAAGGCGTCCAAGCTTATCGTTTCTTCCAAGCTAAATACCAGCTTGTACCTAGCAAAAGCAGAGAAATACGCCGGATAGTCTTTTACTAAAGGAGTGTGCTGGGAAACAAACGAAGGCAGAGTTGCCGACATCAAGAGCAGTTTGCTGCTCCCTAGACTCATTAAGCCCTGAAACACTCGATCAAGAGGTTGCCAGAGTTGGCAGGGCAATGATTGTACTTCATCCATAATAATCAGCGCATCACAAAGATGATGGAAACGCATTTGGTAGCGAGCCTTCGGATCCATTAAACTCATCAGAAACTGATCGTAGGTCGTTATAATTAGTTCACTTCGCCAAGTGTCCACGAAAAATCGTTCATCTTTCACTTCCATGTCCTGAGCATAGCTCCGATCCGATAAAGAGTGACTGGTCAAGAGCCAACGACCATCCTTCTCGACTCCTCCGATGGCTAATAGTTTGGCATACTCTTTGGCGGTTTGATCAATCACCGATAGAAATGGCAGTACGACAATAATCTTCGGTGGATTTTCTGCTCTTCTGCGGATTTTCTCCTGCATTTTAAGTGCCCAGGTCGCTGCCAATAACGTCTTACCACATCCTGTAGGAGCCGTTAAGCTAAAAATGCGGTCTTCAAATTTTCCCTCAATCGAAAGCTTAACCTCCTCCCTCATTTTTCTACGCAATTGATTGGTCAGTGACTCCAGGTCCTGAGGCAGATCCTTTTCCTTATTCTGATCCTCAAAGTTTCTAATCCGCTGTTCAACCCATTGCGCATCCCACTGTTGAATCTCTCGTTTAAGATAGTTTTCCGGATTTGAGACAGCCAGCAGAGCCTTGTCCGCCTCTAGTAGCATGGAGAATAACAGTTGAATCTTTAAACGATAAGCCACTGCTTCCTCTTCAGTCAGCTTTTGGACAGTTTTAATTAATACCTCATTCATATAACGTTTCATCTTTATAACATAACTTGCAGGGTCATCACGAATCCGCTCCCAATCCTTGGTCACGGGAAGGCCCGTTTGACGTTCCAACTCGACAAAGTCCAAGTTAGTTAGTTGCTTCTTAAGCACCCTGACACTCTCTCCACCGGCAAAGTTATTTATGTCCCGATCGGAGCAGGATACTGCTCCGATCTTGCGTTCTGGGATTGTCGGTAGGGCGGTATGATGACCCCGAACCACCGCGCCTAAGCAGAGGGCATCGAGTGCATTCCATCCGTCTCCTTGAGTTAAGAGTAGCGTCAAAAACAACGAAAGAGAAGTATGAGCCTTTTCTTTGGGATCCCCTCGATAATGCTGAGGATCCTGAATAAAGGTTTGGAAGGCCGCCGAACCTTTACCAAGATCATGAAATTTTGCTAGCTTCGGTAACCACTCGGTTACGACCTCCCTGACTTCTTGAGAATGCCACTGAAGAAGGGCCTTCAACCCACTCTCGACTTGTTCAATATGTTCATGAAGCTCTAAATGTGGATGGGAATGAATCACCGCACTCATAAAAACAAAATCACCTTCCCAGCCACTTCATACCCTTCCGATGTAAGAACAGGAATTGGGGAGCCATCCCTTTCTAGAATATATCCCTCATGTGTGAATACCCGCTCTGGAGTGACTGATCTCGGCATCCGGAGTAGATGCAAGGCAAGGTTCCGTTCTAATACTTTGGGAACCTGAATTTCTCCATGCCCTTGCCGAATTACCGAAGATACCTCATAACACCCACTTGGCAAGGGTTTAGCCGTCTCACTTCCTAAATACTGTAGATCTGCCATCATCTCAGAAAGCCCTAAGGAAGGCTGATAATACCACTGTCGCTCTCTTACCCGCCTCTCAAGCTCCTCATGATAGGGCTCTGGCAAGGATACCCAAAGGGTATAACTAGGATTAAGCAGCCACTCCTGCGCAATCAACGTTGCTCGTTCCGGCTTCGTGGTTTTTTCCTCTGATTGAGATCGTTTAACCACCTGAGGTAGTAACTCGGGAGGGTCCTTACGAAGTTTAGCTTTATGCCAAAATCCTTGGGGAACTTTCCCTGCTAAGGCAACTTGAAACGGTTCTAATACAACCTGAGGGCTGTCCTTCTGCAGACCAAGCACCGCTCCAATCAACCCAAGAATAACGGTGCGTGGTGGAATGGGATAGCTCAAAGCGCTAGCTCCCGCTTCCGCTCGCAAAAAATGAGCAAATCGTCCTCTTAATTGGAAAGAAATTAATTCAGTCACTTGCCTCAACGTCCTTTGGGGAGATCTTCAATAGCAAGTTCCTCCCAATATTCCGGCAACGGATCGGTCAAACCTATATCCTTAGAAATTGCATAGCGCACGGTGGAAATCCGACCCTTCTGTTCATTAATTCTAGTCACAAGTTTGCCGAGATCGAGTTGATAATCATCTGGCGAAGACCACTCTTTTTCTTCTTTTTCCGCCGTCGCTAAGAGTTTCACATAATCGTGCAAACGCCCGAACTGAAATTCCTCTCCAGGTTGATAGTCGATGCTCAGGATTAGACGGGGGATTTGTCCAACCTTGGTACGTGTATTACCAGCACTCCTTACTCCGTGCCAAAGAGATTTTAATAAAAGCTCATAGTCTTCATCGCTCAGACGAGAAAGCTCTGCGGAATGTTCATTGGCAAACCCCGAAAAGCCAATCAACGCATAACGCAGTCCGTAATAAGAGGTGAAGGTTCCTTGGCTCTTGCTTTCATCACTCCCAAAGACAGACGTGCCATGAATATCGACGCTCTCCGCTCGGTGTAGAACCTCTCCCATATTTAGTTGCACCGCACCCGTTAACGTTTTTGGCACAGGTTTGGCTTTCCATGTTTGATCTTTTCCTTTATCATCTTTGAATTTCTCTTCTTTAAAGGCTAAAGAACTTCCAAATAACCGAGCATCTATAAAGGCATCTAACAGTACCTTGACCAGCTCTTGTCCATCGACCTTCTCCTTGCCATTATTGGCCAAGTAATGTACGACCCGACCGGTGAGATTCGTGGTACGCCCCTCAATATTGTCCACGAGAATTTCATACTTGCGACTTTTTAAGAAGTCTCGGCTAAAGCGCTTTAAGCGAACATCTGTCACATAGTACGTTCCATCTGGTAACACCCGCGGTCGGTTTTCATCAGGGTCCCCATTAGGGTTTCCCATTTTAATATCATAGAGAAACAAGAATTCGCGCCGTCCGCTCAGAGTTTTGATTTGATCAGACATGATTTAACCTCCTATACCTCTTTTGATTTCGACGGTAAAATGCTTTCCGTCATCGATTGACCTAAGAGCAAAAAATAGTTAGTGCCCACTTCATCTAGTTTAATTCGATCACCTAAACGAATTCCGAGTTGCCCCAACTCTTGAATTAGCATGCGTATATCTGGGCTCTTCTCTGACTCATAAGACAAGAGCTTTTCACGGATCTTAATATACAGTTCCGGAAGATCCTTGCCTTTCAGAGTAAGTCGTTTGAGCCAAGTCAAAGCGTTCGCACCTACATTCACGCCTCTCGCCCCTTGGACTTGAAGCAACTTACCGTAGAGTACGCCTAAGAGAAAAGCATAGGATTTTTCTGGAGAATCAATCCCACTTTCCGGACCAAAATAAGGCTTCAAAGCCTCCATAGCAGGTTCATAAGGTTGTTTGTTCATTGGAAGTACACCCACCTCTTTGCTTCTAAAATAATTGAGATACCAATTAAAATGTTTAATCCAAGCTGCAGCGGAGATCTCATTGCCGTTTTTGTCCGCCGATTCGTATAACAAACTCCGATAGCCATCCTTATTAGCTACTGCCTCAGCGACATAACTCCTTGCCGTGGTTAACGCTTCATCCCAAAATCGGTTCTCTGCTATTGATGTGCCATGATAAACCCCTTCCGCCAAGAGCCGCTTAAGCTGAAACAACTGTTTACTGGCATTGGCATCTTTAACCTTTTTACCGCCCGGGCGTAAAAACAAGGGGTTAAGAGCGGATAGAGCCAATTGTGGTTTGAAGTTAAACCGTCCACTCCAGAGAGGCTTCTTGGGAAAAAGCGGACTTACCCACTCTTGGGTTGAGTCATTAAACTGAGAGAGCTGTCGTAATCGACTCGGAAGGACTTGCGTGATCAAACCAGTGACGTTTTCAAGATTCTGGCCAACATCTGCCCAGAGAACGGTCAAATTCAGAATACCCTCTGAGTCCTTCAGTGAATCAAGTAACCCCTTCTCATCCTCCTCCACATCCTCTTTAAATCCTTGGATATACTCTTGTACATCATGCAAACAGTTTTGCCGCACCTCTAAAGGGAGTCCCGGAAAAAACTCTGGGATAACTAAAGCATTTTCTCCTGCAACCTTCGCTCCAAATGGTTGCCCCTTTTTTTCAGGCCCCCCTTTCTTCAAAACATGAAATTTAAAGACGTAGAGAAGATCAGAACACGAGGCACAAAGCGCATATCCCTTCCAGGCCTGTGCTGCATCGATTCCAGGAAAAACTCCAATCCGATCTGTATTTAAAAGATTAACCCCTGCACCTTTAAGTGCATTAGGAAAGACCGTGACAGCATCTTGTCCACATAACGGACAACGCGCTTCTTCCTCGGCGGGCGATCCTCCAGTCACATAACGTTCCCCCGCCAACTTTGCCTTTAAAAGATAATCTGTGTAAACCAACTGTTCACCCGGGAGTTTGTCCTGAGCATCTCTAATTGTTAGAAACACTGTGTTCTTCTGTGGTCCAATGCCTTCAACTACACAAGCTAGCATTGAAGAAAAGCCTTCTTTTTCCCAATCCATGACTAGCCCATCAGCCAGTCTAAGCTTTGGTCTTTCCAAGATCCCCAGTATTTCTTTGAAATAATCAGACCATGGTTTTTGCGCTTCAGATACCTCCCGAAAATATTTAACAGTTGTTGCGAGAATCTTTTCACTTGGACCACTGCCTTCTTTAGCATAGGTTCTTTTGATCACTGGTCCAACAGCAGGACTCTGTGACCCCGATGGTTTCATAAAAGGCAGTTTATAAGCAGGGCACCCGCCACTCTCCTCCTTCCCTTGTACGACATCTTCCACAGTTAATTTTGCTGTATCAGCGGATTCCCGTTCCAAAATATAGACCTTGTCCACCTTACCACTGTCCTCAACCAGATAGGGAAATAATTGGCCTAGTGAATTCAGTCTGAGATTTTGATACCAAGCCTCCGAATTCTCTGGCATATCTCCCTGATTTAAGTTTTCTAGAAGATAATCCAATGCCAACTCGCGCATTGATGCGATCATCCCATCACTTCCTTTTAGCAGACTTCCTGTCTTACTTAATGACTGACTCTGACAATCGTTATCCCTTCCCCATCACCTCAAACATCCGCACCCTTGAGAATTTCTCTTTCCTAATTCCTGCATCTATTTCAACCTCATAATTACAGCCCCCCTTATGTAGTCCATTATCTCAACCTGCTTAAAGTTTACAGTATTAGCTAGACATTTTTCTGTTATGATTAACTAATTTCTCATTACATCAAATATTAAACCTTTCTTCTAACCTTTGCATAATACCAACTTCACTCTTTTACACGCATAAAAATGCGTATAATTCTTCCCTCAATAGTTTACACGCATTATTGATACGTGTTATAATAATACTTGCAAGGAGGTCGCGGAGTTGGGTAAGCAAATAACAGTAAGAAAAGTCCTGCAAAAACTGAAAGAAGAAGGATTTGTTAAATCCCCAAACCACGGTAAAAGCACAAGCCATCAACGCTACTCACACAAAACCGACCCTACCAGATACGCTGATCTAGCTTTTCACCACAGCGGTCAAGTAATCCCAAAAGGAACGCTAAATAGTATTGAACAAACATCAGGAATAAAATTCTAGCCACTGGTGTAAATAAATACAAAAAATATTAAGGAGTTGATTACAGGTGTCCAATCATTTAATTTATCCAATAGTTGTTGAAAAATCTGGCGATGGAGGCCTGGGTATGTATTTCCCCGATTTCCCAGGAACTGCGATCTTGAGTATTGATATTGCGGATGGTATTCGAAAGGCAAAAGAAATGCTCGTAGATCTCGTTTTAGAAAAAGAAGAACAAGTCCAGCCACTGCCCATTCCTTCTGCTCCTGAAAATATCTCCTTACTCGATGCAAATGACCGTATTGTATTTGTGGAGATTTACATGCCACCATATCGCAACGAAGCTGCAAATAAGGCTGTAACTAAAAATTGCACCTTGCCTAAATGGTTACGTGATGTTGGTGAAGAAGCAGGCCTGAATTTCTCGCAACTTCTTCAAGCGTCAATCAAGGATGCACTTGGGATTAAGTCAATTGAAAAGCAACCTTGAATTAATATAACAATTTTTAAAAAGCAGCCTAATCAGCTGCTTTTTTACTTATCATTTATCAAGTATAATTCCTATTCTCCGCATCATATGGCCAAACTTCGGAAATCTTTAACTCTCTTCGAACAACCCGTTAAATAAATCTCACACCAATCACTTAGCTCATCCATCCATTTTCACAGTTGACACAATTATTAGTTCCATCATCCCTGAGTACCCTTTGATGATTCCTCCTCGTATACTCCAAAAATGTGCAACTTTGGATAGTTAAGCATTGTGAATTTGAAGTATAAATGAAACTCAATTGTAAACTTCTTAGCAATATTATTGGGAAAGCATCCAAAACCTAATCTTGATCACCGCTTGCTATTTTCAAAAGCACCTTGCCTCAAAACTATTTTCAGAATTCAAAATTCCCTCTTCTTTTGTATAAGGTATTTCATAAATCGGCAGACTCATGGGATTGGATACTGCTTTAAGCTCTCGCAAATGAGATCCCCCAACTGATACTTCATATAATCTAATCAATGAATATTTCTTTTTTCCCCACAAGTCCACAACTTCCCCATAAAACTTTTGTGGAATAACCGTAATTTTTAGATAATTATCAAAATTGCGGGTAGCTGTTTGTTCATTTACTGGCAGATCAAAGATAAACCCTTGGGAATTTACAGCGGTGGCTATTTCTGCATAGAGTCGGTATCCTTTTTGGAATTCGTCATTGTCCGGCCCTAATTTAGTTCCTTCATAAACATTTTCTAGTAACCGGGCCAATTCATCTTCTCTAAGTTTTTTTTGGTTTTCTCTAACAATATCAGCCGTTTTTTTAAGGACCGCATCCGCACTTTTATAAACATATTCTAGTGCCGTTTCCGAAGCCGGAAATACAATAAAGAAGTACTCGCCTTCCCTTCCGTAGCGGTTACATCTCCCTGCCCTTTGAATTAAACTATCCAGAGGAGCGCATTCGCTGTACATCACATCAAAGCTGATATCAAGGGAAACTTCAATAGCCTGTGTGGCAATGACCAAATCGTAATTTATAGGACGACCTTTATCGTCCTTGTCCAATAAAGCGTCCTCTTTCTCCTGACGGTCCTTCATAATAAACTGGCTATGATAACAAAGCACCTTTTCTTTGTCAATAAATTTGACCCACTGACGATAGGCTTCTTGTGCCGCTTGGACAGTATTGAATACAATTGCTACTTTCTTTCCCTGCTGTAGGAAATGCCGAATTTCTCCTATCATTTCATCAATTGTATCTTCTCTGTATTTCCATTGACATTTTTTTCTGCCCATTAATTCTTCGGCAACAACTGGTGCCGGTACATCCAAAAGCTTTAGAAAATGCTCCCGCAGAAAGGTTGGCATGGTTGCACTCATCAGACATACTGAACCGCCAAGCAGCTTAATTTTTTCAATCGCCGCAGTAATAAGGCCTAGCGTGTAAAACTGGTAAGCATGAACTTCGTCGAATATAACCCTACTGCCCACCAAGGCCCATTCTTTTTGACACCAAGCCCCGATATTGAACCCACTGGTTAACACCTGATCTACCGTTGCCACCATCACCGGGGCCATGAAAGCTCGATAGCGGATTAATTCCCAGCGTAAATCCTGCGAAGTATTATCCTGCTCCCCGTCATTTTGCTGGGCAAAATAAGTATCCGCTCCCGAATGAATTAAGCCGCATTCCTTATCCTGAAAATAGTTATTACTCATGCGTCTATACAGGCTGTTTGAAGTCACCATAGTTGGCATCAAAAAAATAATTTTCGCTGGTTCTCCATTCGTTGCCCAGAGCAAAGCTGCTTCTGTTTTACCTGAACCTGTGGGGGCAATTGCCAATAGATTACCTTGAGTTTTTTCACATATAAGGTGGAACAGGCGTTTTTCAAAAACCAGCCCATCTTGTTCCACCTTGACTTGTATTTTTCCCCACAAAATAGAACTTGACATTTGATGATTAATTGGCAATCTTTTATCTTTATCTTTTTCAGAAGCCAACCAGTCACAATCCATCAACAATCCTTTAATTAAAGCGTAAACCAGCCTAATCTCTTGCCTTTCCTCAGCAGGAATTTTCTTCAGGTTTGTTTCTTCTAACCTTTGTCTGAGTGCTCGGAACAAGGTTGAAGGCCATTGGGAAAGTGTAAATATCTTTGTAAGCAAGAAAGTATCAAAAGAGCAAACCAAACCATTTTGAGCAGCAACCTCAAGTACCCGTTTAATCTCCTCCGCCTGCAGTCCAGGTGACTCTTTACGGGACATTTCCCTCTCAAAACTGTGCCAATCCACTTGCAGAGTTTTATGGTGACCTAACACGGCCAGCAGTTCACAAGGGATCAACGTTGCTTCTGTTTGAAGTCGCTCCTGTTCCATTACAAATAGAAACAGCGCTGATGCCAGTTCATGCCGAAAATTCAGGGAACGATCGGTTGGCTGATATGCCACCAATCGCTGCATTTGCTGTTGAAAGGTCGGAAGAAGTTTCCCTGCGTCATGAAATAAGATTGCTTTTTCTGTCTGTTCCTTAAAATCCTCAAGTGACATCCCAATGGAACTGCAAAAGTAGGCAAGCGCATTTTGTCGACTTTGAAATGATTCTTGCCAAAGTTTGTGGCATTCCGTAACGTGATAAATATAGCTTCCTTTTTCCCCGGTATCGGGTTTAGCATATTCTGTCCGCATGTCCATCATCCGTTTCCCAAAGAAAATAAAGGGATGGTCTCCTGACCAAAAGAATAAGCAGGACAGGGATTTTTTAAGTTGTGAAACTTGGCTAGAAAAGTAAAAGTCTGATATTCCGAACCTTTGCGCTCACCATCTGCGCCAAAGACAAAGCGGACCGGTAATTTTTTGACCATGGGTAAGGCTAAAAAAACCGTAACCTTTTCTTTCTCAATCAATTCCCAGTTAAACGCATAATTATCTGATTGGTCTCCGGGAACTAACCTGTAGCTAAGGTCAGTTGAACCTCCCGCAATTTTTCTGACTCTGTCAATAGACGATACCTCTTTTAGCAAAGCAATATCATCGCTGGTGCCTAAAGTTAGGGCCCAGGCAGGAGAGTGGAAAGCTTGCTGCAAAGACTCCATAACTCTCCGTTCTTGGCTGCCATAATAAAGCCGATACGCCGGACGGAACAAAAACTCTCTCTTTAGAATATCGCTTCGTAATTCTTTGGATACAATCTTTTGGTATTTCCAAAGATCCAGTCCTTTACCCGCCGATTTTTTTCTCTCCTTAACACTAATATCCTGGACACCTACTCCGATATTATTCTCAAGGAAATACTCCCAAACCTGTTGAAACGGAAACCCTAAGGCTGCTCCGGCAATACCTATGATCGTCGAGACGGGAGGCATGGGCAGGGTTGCATGATAAAGCTGTCCACCCGGATCGCGGAATGAAGCCGTTTCCGCTAAAAGTATAACAGAGAAACCGTAACCGTCCATCATTCTGCTCTCCTCACCATTTTAATATATACCATCCAACCAGGCTTTCATCTTGCCAAAGGCTTCGCCCATGGTCAGTGCCTGCATAGTATCCTCAGGGAAAAAACCTTTACGCTCTCCAATAACGGTTTCTTTAATTACGTTGGAAAAATCTTTAATGGTAGATTCAATTAGTCCAATTTTTACTATTCCTTGTGCATCCACATCAAGGCATTCTAAAAATATTGGATTTTTTACCGCCATAAGTCCTGCGCATATAAATTTAGGAGAAATATCGGCTAAGAAACGGCTTTGTCTTCCTACTCCCCAAAGGTTTTGAATCGCGTCCAATAGGACACCTACCCGGCGCTTCTTTTCAGCAGCTTCTAAATCTAACTTGTACGTAGAAGCATCTGCTACCCCGATTCTGTCGAGTTCGATCAGAATGGTTCCCCGATATATGCCGGAATGAATTTCACTTTCAAATATATTCGGATTTCCACCAGCTTTAACACCCATATAATTGGTGGCAAAATCAAGTTCGCCACGATACTCTTCTAAAGAAATTAAAGGGGATACCCGTACTGGACTGGTACGTTTGATGGTTTCTTTGTCAGCCTGCATAAAACCAAATAAATCGTCATCAATATATTCTTGTGGTTTGCATTGAGTAGAAGTGGCACCTTTGTCCTGTTTTGCCTCCGTAGATTCCGATAGTTTTTCTCCTAAAACGGCCAATTGTTCACGCAAATCCCGACGGATCGCCTGCGAAGATTTATAGGGATATTCTTTACCATCCGCCGCTTGGATTTTTTTTATACTGGAAATGTTGTCTGCTTCTTTGTCCGAACCGTTCAAAGATGCATAGGAAGCTTTCGTTAAATACGTAATAGTTAAACATTTAGCTTGCATAAGATTACTCTCCTTTATCTTCTTGGTTTTCGTCTCTCGTCTCTTCATCATCTTTTTTGCCTTTTGATCGTTTGAAATTATTATAAGTATTCAAAGCCCCCAATAGGCAGTAAGATTTAAAATCGTCAAAAGTTACTTTTTCTAATATCCCTCCCAAGATCTGATTGGAAACGACAATATTGTAACGGAACTGGATTCTGTTCAGTTGTTCTAAAAAATCTGTGACAGTGCGGGTTTTACGCAAAGTGAATAAATCCCCTTTTACCCTGTCAAAATTACTGCCTGAAATATCCTTAGCAATATCTCTGGCAGAAAGAACAATCTGCCTACCCAAATTAACCGCTACATCAACTTGGTCTTGAGTCATCCCGATCCCCTCCTTTATTTTTAACTGATAACTTTGAGTAAAATTTAATAAATTTCCGAGAAAAGGAAAATCATCTTTCAAGGATTTTCTAAAAGCAAAAGACTCCATCTGCTGAAGAATGTCCTTTTTCTGAAGAACCCTTTGCAAAATACGGTTTCGCCAAAGATTATTACTAATATCAAATGCTTTCCCTTCGTTAGGCAGATATAGGTCTCGGAAAACTTTGAATAAAAATTTATGATCTTGAGCAAACTCTTCATGAAACGAATGTAATAAACGGAAAGCATAAGCAGTTTCTGAATAAGCAATAATTTCTTTTATCATAAATGTTTGTCCTTTATACCCAATCACTAACAAGTATATCTGTAGAGGTGTTTCAATTACCGGCTTAATACATAACATCGTCAGTTCCTCAGCAGATTGAGCATGCTCTTCTGCTTCTATCCGCAAAGATTCATACGAATCATGAAAAAACGCCCAAAGAAATTCATAAGGTAATTTAGCATAATAAAGCAACCGATTATCGCTTTTTGTGGTTCCAATATTAGACAAATGATTTTCTTCATCGAATTGGCGTACATTTGCTTGAGCGTTAAGAAACATATGACTATTGATCAACTTTTCTGCATGACTTGTCGTCATTTGTAAAATGAATAGATTTTCTGGTTTCCTATCTTTTATCCTTTGTTTGTAATAAGCAGCCTCTACAGCAAATTTGCTCAAAAATTGACATTCCCAACAAATTTTATCCGGCTTTTTCCCTTCGGAATTAAAAGATAATGTCGCGGTTGGGCTTGCAAACAATAGAAATGAAGGTTGAGATACTTCACTACATATATTCTCTTGGCCACAAATACAGCAAGTTGTTCTTGTACCTTTGTTAGGAAACAACTGGATTATTGGATGGCACACCGGGGAATCATAAAGTAAACGTTTTTTCGCACCCCAAAGCGTCTTTTGATTTTCAAGTAAGAAAGTATCCACTCTTTCCTGCATTTTCATGGATAATTTTGCATATTCTTCATTTTCCGCTCGATAACTACTTCCCTTCGTAAACAGGCCAGGAATAGGGGTGGGACTGCGGCGTGGAATTAGACCGAATTGGTTAGTATTTTTATCATAAATCACAAGCTCGTTTGCTTCGCGTTGTTTTCTTGTCGACACATTCCAATATCTGTTGGCCAATTCTTCGTAACAACTGTCCAAAAAATCTTTTAGCGTCTGCTGAGATGGCGCTTGAAAAATTAATTCTTGCATATTAACGGAATAGTGAATGGAATGATATTGAGAATTGCTATCCTTTAGTTGTCCCGCTATATTGTACAGTCCAATAATGCCAGAATCGATCCACCAATGATGTCTTAAGGGGAAGGTATGTTCATAAACCAGTTTCTCTTCCACTTGATAACCTCCTCTCTTATTATGATATAATGTGGTACAAATAAATGCAAGATGTTATGGAAATATTTTTCAAATTGCTTATAACTGTCATATGAATTATAATAAGTAATCAATGTTGCCAAAGTTTAGTTTGCCTATTAGGATTTGAAACTGATAAAATGTTGTAAATTTTAGCTTGCCTATAAGGATTTTAAGGAAATTTACTAAGACCTTGAGCAAAGTCAAAAATACCTTACGAAATGTACGTAGAGGTGTTTTTGACTTTGTTGTCTTATCCCCTCCCCATCACCTCCAAACATCCGCACCCTTGTGCATTCTTACTTCCCAGGCCTGCATCTATGGCAACTTGAAGCAACTCAGGCGGCCCAGATAGTTCCATCATCCCCGAGTATCCTTTGATGATCCCCCCCTTATACTCCAAAATGTGCATCTTTGGATTATTGAGCATATGAAGGTTAACGCTCCTTCGCTCACCTTCTAGATGATCACTGGCGTTGTTCATGGGATAGGAGCTTGCGCTTTCATCCTTTTTCTCGGCTTGATTCCAAGTTCTGATCCCTTCCCATTTCTTCTGGAGATTTTCAGCCACAATGCGCCTAAACTCCGGTTCTCCGGGCTGCAGATAGACTGTATATTTGCTCCCGTCTCCACGAAACATAGTGCTATAGGCTACAACAGGTGAGAGTGTGCGTACACGAATAGTCTCGCTCAGCACATTCGGATGTGAGACTTGAATCCCAGTAATCTCCGCACTAATCCCGCCGATTCTTAACGCCAACTGTTTTAGCAGTCCCCCTGCGATAGAGCCTAGAATATCGTCTATCGGTGAGGAGACAATCCAATTGGCTCCTTCAGGGAAACGGATATACTTTTTATCCTTAGATAGCTCATAACGTCCCAATAGCTTTGAAAATGTAAAGAGACGAAAAATCCGTCCATCTCCTTCAAAACCCTGGGTATGGACCTGATCTGCAATATTTCCTTCCATCACATGATAAATCGCGCTTTGAAGCCAATAGTGATAATGAATTGGAAACCCTTCTGTTGGTGAAAACTTTAAGCATATATTCAACCTCATATTTCTGCCCCCTTATGAAGTACCATTTTCTCAACTTACTTTAAGCTTACAGGATAAGTTAGACAATTTTCTGTTTCACTAGCAAATTTCCCATTTTATTAAATATTTAACATTTCTACTATTTCTCATAAAATCCTTTATTTTTCTTTATTTAACTGCAAAGGGTGCTCAAAATAGGTCTTAGAATTAGAAAATAGGTCCCCGCACATAATGTGCAAGGACCTATTTTCTTATCCACATAAAATAATTGTTTAATAATATTTGGGACATGTTGTAATGAATCAGTGCACCATAGAGTACTCAACTTCTCAGTTCTATCTTGCAATTCCTATGGAGATATTAATAGTCTTGTATAAGAGCCGTTGCTTCATCTAAATGAGCGACAGCGAAAATTCGATTTGTTAAACGGCTGAGCACATCCAAGTCTGTTATCGTGCGGACTCTCCCTTGAAGCTCTTGTGACTCTGCACCAAAACGTACTTCGAGATATTGACAAATTGCCTCGGCCTTGCCTTTTGCCTCTCCAATGACTAACCCTTCTTCTCGACCTTCTTCTTTGGCAGTTTCTAATATCCCCAATTCCTGCCCCAAGTAGGCAAGATAATCGTCATATCCCCGTCGCTCTTCCTCGCTCATCATTAGATAATCCAGTTTTCTGGCCGCCAGCAGTATTCCCGGTGACTTAAAGTCCTCGCGTATTGCACCATGCTTGAAGAAATATACCCATTCGTCAATAGCCTCGTTTATCATATCTTCAAATTTTTCAACATAAATCATGTAGTATTCCGGAAAGACATTTTTGCTGATAACGACAGGTGTTTCTTTCTGTTTCGCTTTTGATTCATGCAGAATAAGCGGTTTTTTCGTATGCAACCCGATCAATTCTGTTGTACCATAATAGATAAAATCCGTGTTCTCTTTTTCATCCACTCGCATGGTATGATAGAGAATACTGATAGATATAACTTTCACAACTTCGCTATAACCCTTCCCCAGCTCCAAACCTTCCACGACTGCCTTTGACGTACCCCAAAGCAAGCGTTGAAGGTAATCTGCCTCCCGTTGATTTTGTATTTCAATGATTATTTGTTTCCCTTGTGAATCCTTGCATTTTAAGTCAACCCGGTTAAATTTTCGATTTTCAGCTTCCCGGTTACTTTCGCTTTCCAAAACATCTTCTATAACGATTATTTCTTTCAGCAAATTGGAAATAAACGCTTCCAGAACATCAAAATTAGCCTTATTTCGCAGTATATATTTTATCGCCCAGTCAAAGCGGATAAGTTTTTTTATAGCCAAAACTTTTCATTCCTTTCCTATATCATTAACGCTGTATCATTTAAACCTCTGGTAACTTCACTTAACTTGGCATCCTATCGTATATCCTTATTGTACCAGTTTATGGGGTTTACGTCACGCTATTTACTTTGCTCTTTTTTCTGCCTGTTTTTCTTTTACACGTCACACAGCTATTGCAAACTAGGCAACCGCGTCCAATTCCTCGTAGGTAGGCTACAGGCATAGAAAAAAGCCCACATTATGCGTGGACTTATTTTGGGTTTCAATTCCTTATAGGCAGGCTACCGTGCTACGTAATAGCCAAATGTATCATAAATATCGTATAGATATACCTCCCGGATTGAAACATCGCTTCTGCCGTATCAATATCATAGTTAGCTTGGTTAATCCACGCAGCTTCTTCAAGCGTCAATCAAGGATGCCCTTGGGATTAAGTCAATTGAAAAACAACCTTAAACACAATAATTATTTTCAGAAAGCAGCTTAATTCACCAATTACAGTTGGTTTGGTAACTGAGCAAAAAGTTCTGACCAGCTGGTTTTCGTATTAAACTGCTTTTCTATGGCAACAGTATAATCCCATACAAGTTTGCTGAACGAATTAAATTCCTCTCGTTGAATAGGATCTGAGCCATGAGCCAAAAAACTTCCGTTTCTATGCTTTATCTGAGCAAGAATTTTTTTCTTGAATTCTCTAAAAACAGCACCAGATCCTTTGATATCTAAATTCTCCAGTAGATCAATCGTCTTCATTAATCCCAAATTAACTGTCCCCGAGTTACCTTTCTGCATTTCATCGGTATTAAGATTTTCTTCTTTTGATAAATCAAATACACTCAAACCATAAATCGTCTGTAAATGATCTGGCAATGCACGCCAATTGAGATTCCCTGATGATAATGGTGGACTATGATGCGTCAAAGTGATCTGACCAACTAATTCCGTAGCCCGATATAATCTTGAAACAGCATCATCGTATCGTTGTTGCATTGCGCGACGCTGAGCATTATAAATTAAGTCATAGACCAAAGCAAAGCCAACTTTTTCGGCCGCTTGTCCCAGCTTATCTACTCGTTTAAATTGCTCTGTTTCAGAAATGATCTCTTTTAACACCCTAATAGACTTATGAAACTTCTTAGCGTGAATGTTCAACTGAGTTAAAGCAATTTCATATTGAAAACTATCCCAATTATTAAATCCCCTACATGACGTTGTCCAATACGTGATTACGTCCTGCTGTTCACTTCCAACCTGAAGAAAACTCAGCTCATTCGCTAAAAGATATGCCGCTGCGTAGTCATACTGGAGAAAAAGCTTTTCCATATTAGCAAGCTTGCGCTGAAACTCAATGTTACTTAGGTCCATCCGTCTAATTCTTTCAGTTCCCGGCGTCACCCCGATTAGATCATTTTTCTCCCCGGAAACAATTCCGATTTCAAACTCCCCATGATCCAGCATGGCCGCAACGATCCCCGCACACATGCTTTTTGTGCCACCTGTATAGTCAATATATCCTCTTACTTCTGGAAAATTGCTTTGACAAAGATTCAAAGTTTTCCTGGCTCCCATGTAACAGTCATTAAAATCATCCTGATCGACAATACTGCCGATTGCGTACTGATCAGCTTTTAAGTTAAGCTCAGCCACCACACTCCGATATGATCGATTATTTCTCTTATCTGTAAGGACTGTTCCTACTCCATCAACACAATTTTTGGAACCTTCGGAGCAAATAAAATAAACAAAATCAGGCTTGTGTTGCGTAATTGAAAAAATAAGGGGTTCGATGCTTGAGCCTACCGTCATCACCAGTACTTTTTTCATTCCGCACCCCCTAAAATATTTTAATTTAAGACTAAAAGAAGGTAAGATTTGCTTTTAATCGGTAGTCCCCTATCCTCACTTGCTAGTCCCAAATTTTCCTTCGATTGGTTACTAAACCAAAGTTTCTTTCCCCCATTACCTTTTTCACCAAGATGTTCAACCTCAAACAAAAAGTCCAATCTAGACCTGGTCTGCGATCTCCCCTTCCATCGCATGATAAATTACGCTTTGAAGCCAATGGATATTATTACAAACAATATTCTTCTTAAAAGTTTTGAAACCCTTTATTTATCAAAATATCCACGAAATTCTTCCCAAATCATTTATAAAATCACTACTGATATTAAGATTAAGATAATGAATAACTACGGAGGCTTTTCCTGACCCGAATACAAAAGAAAAACCCGGTTACCGTTTGACTGGCTAACCGAGCTACTTGAGTTTATGATGCTCTTTCCTTAATTCTTCAATCAGCTTCATTGCTTCCTTGCCGCTTTCATTTATCCTTCTAATACGTTCTTCCGAACTGAGATCCTTTGTTTCTTCATAATGCTTTTCACGGATTTCATTTATTTCCCTTACTACCGAAGGCTCTTAATACATCATAATTCCTCGCCAATCATGCTTTCTGGAGTCAATATTTCAATTCCCTTGTATCCCAACATCTTATTAAGACTATTAACGCCGATAATGGCCTTATAATCGATATTGCGGTAAGTCCTTGAACAATATGCGGCACTTCCTTCTCTTATCGCTGGTTTCTATTGTTGTTTGAAAATCTATCAGGAAGCGGGATATCATAGGGTAAACCCTTGTCATCGCTGGCCATCGGTAAAGCCACATAATCTTTTCCATAGTTAGCAGCATCCATAAACCATTCGTATGATTTTCCTTCAGCATTGCTGCTTTTTCGTGGATAATGAATGGGGTATTTGTTCGCAGGGCTCGACAAAATTGCTTTAAGATCAATAAACGGTTCTGCGTTGGCTAGGCCGTCATTGTATAGGTTTTGAAAAATGTCGAGATAATGTTGAATCGAATTGGTTTCATCAACTACCCCTTTATCCTTAATACTTCCATACCGCTTTTTGAAATCATAGCGCATCATGGCCTTAACCTTGATCTTTACGCTGCCCATTCCCAAAGGCTTGCCGTACCCTAAGCGGTGAAACATCTCTTTCTCCAGTTGTAAACTCCAAAGGAGGGCACCAAGCTCCTCTTCTGAAAGGTTAGAGAACCGAACCGTAAACTCGAAAACGTTCCCACTCTTTAAGGCTCCTCTAATTGTCCTCTTCCTTTTCGGGACATCAGCTTTTTTAAGATAATCAGCTTTCTTAGCCTCAGGATGGTGCCGATAGTACTTTCTCCCCCTTAAAGTATGTTCAGCCTTCTTGTATCCCTGTTCCTTCGGAATGAAATTTGCCATATTTGGCTCAGCTTTTTTCTTGAGGTAGAAAAAGGTTGTGGTGGGCTTAGGACTCGATAGCTCTTCTAAAACGATTTCCTCCATTATATTTGGCTCGGTACCGACTAAGTGAGCATTATCAAAAAATACATTCCCCGCATAAGCGACAGGATGTTTCTCCTCAGTTTGGGCATCGGTCTGTTGACTGTCGTCATGAGTATTGCCCTTTACCCACCCGAAAACACGACAGGCAGGACACAATGACTCGAACGAATTACAGGGAAAATTTCGCGCGTTGAGCAGATCAATGGGTTTACTAGGATACTTAGTGCGACTCAAGTATACCGGCACTACATGTCTTACCCTATCCTCCTCAAGCTTACAATAAACCAAATCTCCCTCTTTTAATTGGTTACTATCTTCGAGCATGAATTTGCTAATATCTGGATCATGTAAGTTGACCAGCCCGTAGTCATCTATACCCCTGTCTTTAATTTGTTTCTTCGTACTGTCGATATCCTCGGCATTTAACTTCTTGTATTGTTTCACCATCTCTTCATATCTTTGTCTAATTTGAGGCGGCAACGGTTTAGTTTCTATTTGACCGAAATAGAAACGCTCATCATGCTTGTTTTTAATGTTCTTTCCCGTCACATTTATATAACCCTCGGCCAACTTGTATCCTTTGCCTTTATATTTCTCTTCCAAAGCCTTGCGCGCTTCAGTTTCAGCCGTAATCTTGTAAAGCTCGACGACCCGCCAGCACCGAATCGGTTTTTTAGGATGCTGCTCTGGTTTAATCACTGCCCAGGCTGGTTCTCCGTGGTTAAGGCCTTTAAAGTCCACTTTATCCTTGTGCCAGTCCATTCCGCGAGGCTGATAACGCCGAATCCAAGCAGCTGGTTGCATGGAGCCTTGTCTATTATAACCTGAAGGGAGTTCTGGAACGGTAAAGACTTGTAAAAAATATTCTTGACCCTCTTTAATGACCCTAGCTGCTTGAAGCCCGTTCGAATCTTGCCTCGTCGTCATTCTTCTCCACAAGTATTTATCATCGATAATACTGTAACAAGAATCCGTAACTGTCTCAAAAATATTTCTGACCATTCCTCTCAGGCTGGAGGCTGGAATGACCGGCTTATGATTAATACTAAAGAAATCGAACCTTTGATGACCATTATTAGTTTCGGGTTGTCCGTTACCGATAAATAGCGGGGTTTCCACTGTGAGGTGACAGACAATTTCGCCCGTTAATCCCTCATAGCATTGATGTTTCTTGGGGGTACCCTTTTCGAAAAAAGTATTCTTTTGCGGAGACAGAGTCCTCACAAAATTGTAGGGATTATAAAATCTCGTTGGGGGGGCATCAGGCACAAGGGAACTATGCTTCTGGCCCTTATCTACCTTTGGTGCAGCCAAAACTTTTTTCACTATGACTTGTATGCCTTTCAGATCTATTTCCAGCTCCATGCCTATTTGCGGCTCAATACCCAGACCAGTAAAAGTATGCCTCGTAATATAGAATGTCTCTGAACCAGCAACAAGCTTGCCGAACCCCATACTGGAATTGTACTCAGATATTCTCCCTATCATTGTAAACCCTCCAAACTTCTGTACCAAGAAAACTGAGGCCTACCGTAATATGAATAAACATTCGTTTTTATAATCGCTCTTTTCCCGCTAATGGGATAATTAAGGTTCGCTGCTGCAACTTTAGCCTCTTTAAATTTGTTTCCTCTCCATTCACCCCACAAATAGAGTGTCTCTTCATGGACGACAAGTGAAGCAATTCCACCACTCTGCCAGAAATCAAGCGAAGCAAATTCAGCAGGAAAGTTACTTTTTCGACCGACAAAACGCCAAAATAACGTATTCTGGTCGCGCCGGATATCAAGATCTCCACCCGCACCGAAAAAGCGAACTCTTTCTAAGCGTTCAAGTTTTACAAGAGAAGCATCGCTTGGGGTTGTGAGATCGCTTGATTTAATTAATTCACATCCATTGGAGTATTCGAAAATTGCCCAATCTAAAGCCTCTGGCAAGTTGGTCAGAAATTTGGGGCACTTCTCAGTTAAAAAATTGCCACCCATGATCTGCAAATCATCTTTGGTTATTACGTTCATTTTGCCCCCTCCTTTTCAACGCCCTTCTCCCTAGAAGCCCCTTCTTGTTTGACCTTCTGTGTAAAAGCCTCGATATAGGTATCAACCTTTTCATCTTCGAGCAACGAGGCAAGTGAAAGCTGTTTAGCCTTAAGGACCCCAGAATCTTCTAAGGTACCAGAAATCTCGGAGTTTTGGGGTAACAATACTGTTGTGTTCTTGACTTCTATTTCAGCTCGTCCGAAACCTTTAGCAGAACCGGAACCGATCATTGCCAGTCCATCATTGAGATCCCGAATTGTCAGCAACAACCAACCTATTTCCCAATCCTCCGGCTGCTCGAGAACAAACTCCAGCTCATACCTCGGTCTGTACACCGCAACAGTGTCAAATTTTTTCCCATCTCTACCGCCGCCTGTAAAACGGTCAATGGCCAAAAAATCCTGACTATACATCGCGGCCTGACTTTCAACTTCGAATGCTTCCTGCCCATCACGAATTTTCAACCTACTTCCCTGTTCTTTGTCTCCAAAAAGATCACTGGCCAAGCTGAGAAGTTGTTCAGCTGAATCCCCAATTATTGATTGATCGCTGACTACGGTCCTCACAATGCGCTCTGCCTGGCTTCGCAATACGCCTCTCAAGCTTGAGCCAGGCAGATAGGTGTGCAATTGATCTCGTATTTTAAGCATATGGGGAACAGAATCAAAGCTCGTTCCAATTCCGATATAGTTGTCTTTAATAAGCAGCCCTTCATCAAATCGGATGAATCCTTTAATGCTCATCTGATCGATACTACATGGTTGATAACTATTTATTACAAAGATGAGCCGCTCCTCATACCAGTTATGAATTTCATGACCAATGTTAAACCAGTCATCTTCCTTCAATAACTTTATTAATTCCTGAGTATCCCCTTGGAGACTTTTTAGATATTTAGCGAATACTTCCTTCTTCTGATTGGAATCTTTAAGTCTGATCCTCCCTAAACCCCGAGAACTTTTCCCACCGATACTAATGCGACCAAGATCGATTTCGCTAATTAACACTACCAGCATCGCTTCTTCCAGCTCGGTCAGCTGATTGCCTTCAATTCTTAAGATCACGTCGGTCTCTGGTGGGATCGTCTCATAGTCGAATTTAGCTGCCTTGACCACGGTTCTGGTTTCCCGATCAATACCTATCCCATCCCGAAGCAAGGTCTTATCACTCAGCATAAGCTGAGCATCATCTACCATTATCTTTGACGTTTGAGGAGAGTCTTTTTTAGCATCAGGGTTAATTTGCCCAAATAGGCTACATACAGCGCAAGTGCATAATTGCTTATTCTTAGAATCAAAGGCTAAACATTGATCGAGCATGAATAGCCTGGGAAAAAGCCTCGTTGCCCTTGCCCGGAGAACTCCCGCCAATGAGGAACCGGGAATAATATATTTTCCGTCAACCCTGCGCATTAGTTGGTTATCTACGAGTCCCTCATTATCACCCGAGCCGATATGTATTTGAGTTACAGTCTGAAAATGTATCTCTAAGATCAACTTATCCATTGATTTCCCCCGCTTTCTCACAGGCGATGATATGAGAGGCAAACCACTCAATTGTTCTTTTCCAAAGCTCTTCGCTTTGTTCCAGGTTATGATCAGCGAGTTTCCTCTTTAAGATTTCGTTAAGTGCCTCAATTTCCTCATTAGCCAATCGGACAAATTCGGCTATCCCGTCTCGTTTATCGCGTGCACTGATACCAAAACCTTCTAAGATATTTAGGGTTCCATATAAACATAGTCTTTCTTTAAGCTTTTCTACATTTAAATGTTTATGGTTATTGAGCCATCGAGCTAACGATCGATCAAAGGACTTATCAAGAGTGCGGTTGAGATATCGGGTATGCAGTCGAGTCTTGATCTTTGACCACACTTCAGGTTGACTTGAGTCACTGACATAATAGGGATTTCTTACGCACCTGATCCCATGTGAAAAGTCCTCCATGTGGTACACCACATGGTTGAAAGCAACCCTGCCAAAACCTTCATGGGTTCTAAAGCCCATACCCTGCTGCTCAATTCCGGATAGTTTGACCAAAAGATCTGTCAATTCTCCTGAGACCACTTTAAAACCTATCGCTGAACCTGCTTTAATTGCCATATCCCTAAATTTCGGCAGTCCAGTTATCCCGCTAAACCCTTCGATTTCTTTCAATGAAACAAAAGCCTGGATCATTTCTACTTCTAACGATAGCATTTTAGACAAGACAGCGGAGTCAAAACCGGAAATACATCGTCCCCACGGATCGACTACGATAGTATCGGATAAGAAATATAAGGTCACTGAATCCAACGACTTCACCCTCTTTTCGATTGGTTCAGGGTTTAGTTTAGATTCTGGGCAAGGTTCAAGGTGCATCTTTACTCTTCCATAACCACGTGTGATTCCTTTTCCAATTAAGAGTTCGGATTCATAACCCTCATTTTCATTTTCCATCAACTGTAAGATCTGTTTGAGATGTTCTGGATCATGAGCATAGATCTCCCCATAATAAAGAGAACCTGCGGGGAGTACGTTATAGGCGTAAAAGCTTCCGTCATTTGCCCGACGCTCATTATCCTGCATGGCCAAATGAGGCTCGTAGTTTTTTTGACTTTCTAATTTTTGCACCTTGCTCCCGATGTTCCAACGAACCGGCAGGAAGCCCTCGACATTGATCAAGGGTACCTCTGCTAGTCCTTTCGAACAGATCAAGCATTTATAGGAGCTAGTCTCTTGTAAACACGCGTACCCTCTTATCTCATTTTCATGGCAATAAGTGGAAAAATTTGGTTTTCTCTTGCATGTCAGCATATCTTGAGGGATCGGAATAGTCGGCAACAACGAACTGCGGTCTACCTCATCAAGTACGACCGGATAGAGAGGAGAAAAGACGAGACCCCCGCGCTTAAACAGATGAAGAAAATCGTTATATGCTTCACCCTCGATCGAATTTTGTTTTATGTATTTATTAGCAATTGCCCCTAAGACAGTGGTTCCCGGAATATAGTTCAGTGTGTCATATTCTGTCCCATCCCTTCCGCCATTTGTGATAATGATCGGTTCCAGGCTTTTCAAGACTACCCTATATCGATGGGAGGTATAGGTATAGGTATTGGCTATTGTTTGCTTCGCAACTGTTAACCCAAATGTAGTCTCTCGTTGCTGTCCTTCAAGCATTCTCTTCAGGTGCTCAAAAAGCTCCTCTTGGGTTATGGTACGCTCGATTCCTTGGATAGATTTTAGTGTAAGCAAACATTTACCTGCCCCGCGGTTGATACCACTGCCTAACGAGCGGATCAGGCGTGCAGTTGCTAAGAGCAGAGCTGCTTCATCCTTTTCTTGACCCGGTTGACCAATATGCTCTACCTCGAAGATAAACTCGATCCCGGCACTTCCAAACTCTTTGTTAAAAAACTTTTTGTCCTGCGCCCGCCGTGAGACAGGATCGATTCTGACCCCCACTCGGACATTGGAAAATCGACTTTCGCCAACCTGAATATTCATCAGATCATCTTGAACCATTTCAGCCGAACGAAACGCCCAACTCTTAATGTGCTGTTTATTTTCGAAAATCTCATTGATAGTTTGCTGGAGTTGTGGAGCCAGCCGACCAAGCTCTTGCCCAGCTGAACGAAATAAGCCTGCTAGGGTCGATCCGCGTAGAGATGGTCGTCCTGTATGATCTCTGAATAAAGCTGAATCAATGTTCTTCCCTAATCCTGCTCCGGTAGAAACATGGTAATCGGTTAATAACTTAACTGAAAAGACCAGCTTAAGGCTCATTTCTCCAACTCCTCCTTATCGTCAGCCAAGTCTGAAGCATAATCCCAAAACTCCAGTAAATCCGGGATCCCTGAGCCAAACTTGGAATCATTACTTCTCATGTAAAGCTCTTCCTCATTATCGCTTCCTAAAGTTACAAGAGCCTCATACAGAAGCGTATTGATGCTCGGATTGATACTCGTTCTTTGCCTAAAATATCTAAAGTCTGAAATCCAGTTATCCTTAGCTTGTGATCTGGGACGCTCAGGCAATACGGAAATATCATAGAATTTATGCCATTCCGCAAGTCGCGAACTTGGAACATCCTTTAGTTTCGATCGATAACTGATCAATTCCTTTAAGGATAAATGTCTCCTGCTTGCAATGTCTTCAGTCGAATAGGGTTGAAGACTAGGCTGATAGTGTCCCTCAAGCCGATGATTTGCCTCCGCGACCCCAAAAGAGATAAGGCTCCGACTCACTTGATCAGCGTTTATCCCAACTCGGCCTGCTTTTGCCGCTACTTTAGATTGATTAAGGAATTTATGCGCGTGATCATAAGCAAGGGTATGGGGATATTTTGCTTTACAGATCACCAGTCCAAAGCAGATCCCAGCCTTCTCACCCTGCAAGCCATTTTCACGCTTAAACGTCTGCATTCTGTCAATATATAAGCTGGTAAACATTCGAACAAAGTCTAATGAATACGGGGCAGCCAGTTGTATATAAATATCATCGCCACCTAAGATTAATGGAACAACCAGGCAAATCACTTCGAAAGGTTTACCTGCGGCAAATTCTTCTTCATAAAGCTTCACAATCATGCGCGCAGTCACTATGGCAATTGTCTCATTAATTATTTTCGGCAGCTCAGTTGATAAACTTTTCATTTGTGCTTTATTACAAGTGCTAAACAAAACACCCATGTCATTGCCATCTGCTACGATATAAGCAATATTATTGCGCACTTTGTAGCTGGCAAGTTCCTCAACTTCCTGAGGCATACGAAGCGTAATCTGATCTTTTTGTGTTCCCTGAAAACAGTTTTTCACATGAGCAAGAAAATTTGATTTAAAGTGTGACTCTTGAGCCAATTTTAATTTGTTATTACAGCTCCGGCAGAGGATCTTTCTTTTGTCATGAACAGTATTGTCATTATTGCCACTGATCTGCTGGTAATTCTCGATCTTTTCGTTCCCTAAACCGCTCCCACAAACATCACAAATGTTCACAAACGGATTATGCTGATTTACTGAGATGGGCAGGGGATTATTCTTCATTTTCCGAAGTTCTAATTGAGCCAGGACTGATACCTCTCTAAAGCTATTTTCGTCGTTGATGGGGAGCGGTTTTGTCACCGAGATGGTTCCACCTATTACAGAAGCGTAATCCTCGGCTAATCTCATCCCCCAGTGCTCGCAATCTTCATACTTGTTGAAAATAATCCGAAAGGCACCACCATCGGCAATAATAATGTCCTCTTCCAGAATCCCGAACTCCCTCAATTCTTCTGCCTTTTCATTACACCAATTGGTGAGCAGTTGGCTCCCCCCGATGATTTCAGCCAAACGTGTTGCCTTAAAGATCGTTTTTTGTATCTGATCTGCTTCGGCAACTAAAAGAAATTTAGTCAATCGAATTCACATCCTCCGGTATAAAATCCAGCTGAAGTGCTTGTTTAAGGGAATTCCAAGGGATTATCTCTTTGACAGCATTATCCACATAAGACCTATCCTCCTGTGGTAAAAAATACTTCAAATAATTTTGGAGGTTATTCTTAGCGATCCTTAACGACTCGGTAGCCATCTCCTTTGGAATTGGTAAAACCCCATGAACAGTCTTATTTCTAAATAAGGATAAATTCTTCGCGTCTTGTAGCATTCTCTGATAACTAACAAATTCATCACCCATTCGATTGCGTAAAATATCAAAGAAAAGCACATCAAATGTATAATTGTATTGTATATTCGCTGCTACTCCATGATCTAGTAAGGTAATAAAGAGACTCAATCCACCGTACCCAAGAAAGGAATCAATTAATTCTCTTGGTTGTAAATGTTTCTCATAACGATAGACTCTGGATTTTATTAGAAATTCAGAGACGGCACTTGTTTTTAGAAAAGAAGAACGATAGTCCGAATAGTCCGAAATTAATATCTGGGCTTTGTTTATTTCATTTTGAACATATAGTGCGACAAGTTTAGGGTTAGAAAGAATTTGCCTATCTAATCTTTTACCAAATCTTTCGATAATATCGGTGTCACCTTTCTTTAGTAGTAAGACCATTTCTTCAATACTTTGACCACCTAATTGCCATTGTTCAATATCAAAGATTAAGTTTGGAACCATTTCTCTTCCTATCAAATTTGCTATCTTTTTATAACTAATTCGGGCAGTTTTAAAATCAGACATATCCCAAAACTTATACATTTCCAGGATTGATTTTAGATTATTAAGCTTATTAATTTCATCAGGATCAAACTTTCTAGAACCTTCTAGTCTAGATGATTTTAGAATATTTTGCTGCAGAATTTCTAAAGCCGCCGGAAACGAATACTTTTCATATAAATCTTGAACTCGTGCCCAGTCCTTTAAAGCATACTCTTTGATCGGATTTTTTAACATATCAGGATAACATGAGAAACCATAAGGTCGTTGACCTTGCTCATCATATTTGTAAAAATCAACATAGGTAATTCTTGTATTATTATAGGCAGCATAAAGAAACGCCCCGGATACCATCGATTTCTTTCCGCCCGTAACATCGATGATCAGATCTTTACACCCCTTGCAATGAGAATGCAAAAATTCATATACCTCATTGGGTCCCTCACCAGAAAGTATTCCATGCTTCATCTCTACAGTGTAACTATTACCATCCATTTCTTCATCTGCAACGCTAACCTCCTTAACAGCCTTCTGAATAATTCCCTTCACTCTAGGTGCTCTGTCTTCTCCAGTCTCTCTTCCATAGTTTTCATTTAAAACTATTAAAACTCTTGGAGGTTTTATTAAGCAAATTAACAAAATTAATGGTTCTAAGCTGTATCCGACTATAAAAACAAGCGTCCCCACGTTAATTTTTAGAGTTTCTCTGCTTTGTCTAATATAATCAAGCTCATAGGGCAATAATTCATGAATATAGTTCGAATAATATTCCACATAATTAGTACCACGAGGATAACCTTTCCAAAACGCCTCCGTCTCAGCGATCATCTCTTCTTTACTAATTGGCATCAAACCCACCTCATAATTTCAAAAGATTTTCTTGATAAGGACAATATCTGATGTTCTCTGTCGTCATATGTCGCGGTTTTCTTTAATCTTGAATTTCTTTAAGACATTACTTGATTTTCCCCCCTATTACCATTTTCCTGACTATTATCAAGAATTGTGAAATGCACAATGGACTGTGTATTTGCTTCCTTCTCCACGAAACAGGGTTCTATAGGCCACGACCGGGGAGAGTGTGCGTACACAAATATTCTCATCTTGCATTTTTCGCCTTATTTGTTCACAAATTTTTCTTTGTAGATTTTTCTTAAGGGCATATACTATATATAAAGAATTCTTGATATCTAAGGAATTGAAAGGAGTGATATTAATGAACCTTGCCAAGGTATCTGCAAACGGTCAGGTCACAGTTCCCATAGAAATTCGCCGTAAGCTTATGCTTAAGGAAGGAGATAAGCTACTTTTTATTGAGCGGGAAAATGGAGAAATCGTGATTAACAATGCGTCAGCTACGGCCATTCTGAAAGCGCAAAAGGCATTTGAAGGGGTGGCTGAAACAGCCGGTATCCAAGATGAGAACCAAGTGCAGGCTCTTGTTGATGAGGTACGCTACGGAAAGAACTCAAAAAAATGAAGATATTAGCCGATACAAACATCCTTATATCTGCATTGCTTTGGCCCAATTCTAAACCTGCCGCCGCTCTGCTCCATGCCGCAAGGTATCACGAACTGGTGCTCTGCGACCATAATATTTTTGAACTGCGGGATGTGCTCGAGCGTAAGGCTCCACAGGCGTTGGCAGATGTTGATGTTTTCCTTGCCGAGCTTGGCTATGATTTAGTGCTTGCACCTGAATATCCACAGAAGCTGATTAGCGATCCAAAGGATCAGCCGATTCTCAATGCTGCAATTGTTGAAAATGTAGACATTATTATCAGCGGGGATAAACATTTCTTGCGGCTTGATATGGAGCGCCCACGCACAATGAATGCAGCGCAGTATCTGGAATGGCTTGAAACGGAATAATTATTGATAAGTTCTTAAATTTCTTTTTCAGACTTCACGTCTTACTTACCCTAGCGATGTCACCCCTCCCCATCACCTCCAAACATCCGCACCCCTGTGAATTCTTACTCCCCAGTCCAGCATCAATGGCAACTTGAAGCAACTCAGGCGGTCCAGAAAGTTCCATCATCCCCGAGTATCCTTTGATGATTCCTCCTTTATACTCCAAAATGTGCATCTTTGGATTATTGAGCATATGAAGGTTAACCCCCCTTCGCTCACCTTCTAGCTGATCACTGGCGTTGTTCATGGGATAGGAGCTTTCATTTTCATCCTTTTTCTCTACTTGATTCCAAGCTCTGATCCCGTCCCATTTCTTCAGGAGATTTTCAGACACAATGCGCCTAAATTCCGGCTCCCCAGGCTGCAGATAGACTGTGTATTTGCTCCCGTCTCCACGAAACAGGGTACTATAAGCTACGA
Organism: Desulfosporosinus sp. BICA1-9; assembly: GCF_000802135.1. NCBI lineage: Bacteria > Bacillati > Bacillota > Clostridia > Eubacteriales > Desulfitobacteriaceae > Desulfosporosinus > Desulfosporosinus sp. BICA1-9. The sequence goes on along the minus strand of NZ_JUEE01000125.1, from coordinate 1,134 downwards.
CAGGTGACAGTATGCGCACGCGAATAATCTCGCTTTGCACATTCGGGTGTGAGACTTGAATCCCAGTAATCTCTGCACAGATCCCGCCGATTCTTAACGTCAACTGTTTTAGCAGTCCCCCTGCGATAGAGCTTAGAATATCGTTTATCGGTGAGGAGACAATCCAATTGGCTCCTTCAGGGAAACGGATAAACTGTTTATCCTTAGATAACTCATAACGTCCCAATAGCTTTGAGAATGTAAAGAGCCGAAAAATCCGTCCATCTCCTTCGAACCCTTGCGAATGGACCTGATCTGCGATTCCACCTTCCATTACGTGATAAATCGCGCTTTGGAGCCAATAATGATAATGGATTGGGAACCCTTCCGTTGGTGGAAATTTCAGGCTTATATTCAACCTCATAATTACAACTCCCCTTATCGTAGTAGAATTTTCTCACCTACTTTAAGTTTACATTATTAGTTAGACATTTTTCTGTTATCTTTGGCAAAAATCCCAGATTACTAAGTATTTAGGTAATTCTTTTATTTCCCATGAAATCCTTTATTTTTAAATTTGGCTTAGTTAAACTCATCGTCACGACCAACATCTTCGCGACCGATCTTCTTGTCCAAAAGTATTAATGACAGCATGTCAATCCCCAGCTTCTCCCTCAATACCTCCCGCATGCCCTGCGCAGAAATCGGCCTGCCTTTTTCCCCAATTGGAAGAGCCAGGTGGGAAACCCGATGGCTTTTCTGGCGAATTTGGGACCGTACATACGCCGGTACTCCTGCAGACCGGCCTCTACCTGAACAACGACAGCGTCCGCCGCGATTTCCCAGCCTGAAGTATCCGAAGCTTCGGGGATGCGCTCATGCTCACCATTCCTTACTGCGTATCTCCGCCGGGACGAGCTTGCCTGCTCCACGTCTCATCCTTAAGCCACACATTCAAAAGATCGTAAACTTTATTCTTATAAGTGATATACGTCTCCTTGTCATTGGGGGCGATTTGGAGCAGCTCATGCTTCACATCCTTAATGGTTTTATCCAGGTTTTCACAGAGGAAGGCGATATGGTTGGCCCTGACCTTGAGCGAGGTATTAATGAAGTTCGTTTTCATCCTCTCGTAGCCCTTGGCGGATGAGCTTT
>NZ_JUEE01000124.1:0-8626 GCF_000802135.1 Desulfosporosinus sp. BICA1-9 | reverse complement strand
ATCGCCACGTTAAGCAACACCATGGAAGATATGATGCATGGACAAGGCGAAATGGGCATGGGCATGGGTATGGGTATGGGTATGTCCTCCTATTCCACGACAAGTTGGAAAACAAAAACCCTTACGGTGTCAGGACCCCTCGGGACTTTAGCCATCGCACAGGTCCGCTACCCTGCAACCGCACAAATTCTCAATCCCCAAGATGTCCGCTTCCAATCCTCAGTCTTTCGCTCTCTACTCTTCGCTGGAGGATTGGCGCTTCTATTTGGGATTATTCTCAGTTACTTTACAAGCCGTCAACTCGTCGCTCCACTCAAACGATTAACGAAAGCTGCTGATCGTATTGGTCATGGGCACCTTGACGAACGCGTTTCCGTTCGCTCCAAAGACGAGGTAGGGCAACTAGCGAACGCTTTTAATATGATGGCCGACAATTTGGATCGCCAAGAAACCCTCCGCAAACAGTTTACCGCCGATATCGCCCACGAACTGCGCACTCCCTTGACCTCGATCAAAAGCTATATTGAAGCCTTTCAAGATAACGTCCTTCCAGCTAATCAAGAAAATCTCTCCTCCATTCATGAGGAGATTGACCGATTAGTAGACTTGTCCAGCGATCTAAAAGACTTAAATATAGCAGAAATCGGTGCTTTAAAGCTAATCCTCGAACCTGTGGACTTAAAGCTTCTTCTTGAAAAAATCATTCGCAGCCTTTATCCCCTCATCCAGGAAAAGGAATTAACTCTAAATTGGAACGTCTCGGAAGAATCCGTGACTACGTCCGGAGACGAGCGCCTTCTGACCCGGCTCTTCTACAATCTGGTGCATAATGCTTATCGGTACTCTAACGCAGGCGGTCAGGTTACCGTCGTGCTTACAGAAACACCGGATTTTGCTGAAATTAAGATTACAAACACAGGTATAGGCATCTCGGAAGACGACCTTCCTTTAATATTCGAGCGTTTTTACCGAGCTGACAAATCTCGAACCCGTGAGACAGGGGGAACTGGAATTGGTCTGGCGCTGGTCCGCCAAATTATAGACCTCCATCAAGGCACGATCACCGTACAGAGTGAAGTCGGGCATGAGACTGAATTCATCGTCCAGCTTCCTAAAGAGATAAAAGTAGTGGCTGAGGATTAGATTTCCTCAGCCACTACTTTTATGTTTCCATTTATGCCACTTCTTAGGACTTATCTTCCCATGGATCCCATCATATTGTTGCCGCTTGATTTTTGGGCTGGCTGTTGAGAAGCGTTAGAATTGTTCGGTTTGTTCGTTCCAGTCATTCCTTGCGTGTGTTGGGAACTATTCATCTGGTCATTCATTTGAGTGTTCATAGGCATATTTTGCATTTGAGTATTTATCGGCATGTTTTGCATCTGAGTATTTACTGGCATGTTTTGCATTTGATCATTCATGGACACGGCGGAACTCCTCATTTGATCGTTGACATCTGTCTTGGATGGAACTGTTTGATCAGGCTGAGTGGTTTCTACCTGCTCAACTTCGGTGCTTGTGACATCATTGTTGTTCATATAGGCCTGTGCAGTCGAAGCTTTTGGCTGCATATCCGTGGTATTTTTGCCAATTGTAGTAGCGTTTACGATCCCTGCCAATCCAAGTACCATAACCATTGATAATGAAACCATTAAAACTCTCTTCTTCATAATTCATTCAAATCCTTTCATAATTCGTAACTTGGTGTTTACTTTGTAACTCTAATACTTGAAGCAATTTGTGATCTTCAGTCTGGCTGTCACCTCCTGTAGTCGCTAAAGTATTCGTACACCTGTTTAATTATCAAGGGGTAGGTTGAAAAAATTTTTTAAAAGTCAGGCATGAGACTGAATTCATCGTCCAGCTTCCATAAGAGATCAAAGTGGCTGAGGAATAGCTCCTCAGCCACTTTTATTTAGAACATATGCGATATCAGATTCACCAACTCATGGACAAAAATCTGTCGCCTCAGTTGATTCTGCCTTAGAATATATATGGATCTCAGCATATTGTTACTCCAGATGTTTAGTCTATTAACTGTTTATGACTTTATAACCAGCATCTTCTACGGCCTTAATAAGTAATGAACGTTCAGTCGTTCCTAAAACTACTGCTTGTTTACTAGCTAAATCGACTTCTGCTTGAGTAACACCAGGTACATTTGATAACGCTTTTTCAACTGAACTCTTGCAGTGACCACAAGTCATTCCCTCAATTTTTAATACAGTACCATCTTGTGGATTCAACGCATTCCCTCCAGAATGACCTTTATTCGAATGTCCACAGCAACCACTCATTTCAACATCTCTCCTTTTTTAAAAGGTAAAATCTTTGGCTTGTTATCTCCCTTTGCAATGAACCAAATATATCGTACAAACTGGTGTTATGATTCCAAAAATCAGCTCAAAATATCCTTATTTAAAGTTAGAACTTGAATTAACACAATTTAATTTTGTAAGGAACACAATTCATTGCCAACTTAAACACAACGGAGTCTTGAAGTCGGGGTCTTCTTGCTAACGTTTGATAAAATTATGTTCAAAAAAACCGTAAATTTCTCATGAAGAAAGGACCCTGATTGATGTTCAGGATCCCTTCTTATATGCAACGCATCCAACTGTCCGGCATTACTAGTCTACATTTTCTTATCGAATCCGTCGAGCGCCTAGATAACGTTTTGCCCAATAGCTATCCGACAAGCTCTGAATATCTACTCCTTTACTAGCAGCTCCGATTGTACGCCCTCCACCAATATATATCCTCACATCCGTAGCACCAGGGGCATAGGTTTGGAAAAAAACGAGATCTCCAGGTCTTAACTCATTACGGCTGACAGGTGTGCCAAGTTTGTACTGATCGGCGGCAACTCGAGGTAGAGTAATCCCGGAAGCTTTGAACACATATTGCACAAATCCGGAACAATCAAATCCTTTTAGACTCGTTCCGCCCCAAACATAAGGAATCCCTTGTAAACTTAGGGCACGGCTAATGAGCTTGTCAACATCTAAACTTCCCCTAGACACTTGGGATACTGGAACCTGTTTAGTCCCAGAGGCCACCTTCAGCGAAGAAGCGCTAGGCTTTTTAACGGTCTGAGGTTTTTGAGTCGTCTTGTCCACGGTCGCTGGAGTTTTCGTTTCAACAGGAGTTGACGTTTGCTTTTCGTCAGGAAGATTATTACTTTCAGGTTGTGACACGTTCGTTTTGACCTCGATCTTAGGTGTCCAATTAAATGCCTCACGCATTCTCTCAGAATATACTTTCGATGTGGAAACTGCTAAAGAAGGATTTTTGAGTAAGGTAGTTTGAACTGTATCAAACTTTGGGACATCCTGAGAATTGAGCATTGCAGCTTGAGATGGGGTTATCCCCGTTAAGCTGCTTGTCAAAATAACACCCGCAAGGGCAACCCCACTAAACCACTTTTTCTTGGGAATTAACACTAAGTTGTCCACCTTTCTTTACTTACGAGGTTAGTTGACGGATTCGGGCTAAGGTGTAAGCCCTACATGTTCTACACATGATTCACCCCACATGAAATCCCCCGTTCTGAGCATCCAAAAGCTCAGATTCAGCACTTTAATTATTATGTTTCACATTAAAGGTAATGTAAGAATGGAATGAAACGATCTCAACCCCCTTCTGAATACCACTTAATGATACTACACAAATATGAATTCCCCATGAACGGGAATCTCTAATTGACGATCACTTCACGCGAACCTATTCTCAGACTCGAACATATACTTTCCTAAAATGCTAAAGGACGTGAACGGATATGGTGGTCTCGCCAGATCTCCCCAGCTTACCCTTTATTTTGAGAAATGGAGTAAAATACTTTGAGTTAATTGCCCAACCCGTACAACGGGAGATTCTTCCTGGACTCTACATTAATGCTTGGGGATATAATGGTAGTACACCCGGACCGACTATCCATGTTTATCCAGGGGACTTTGTCAATATTCGTGTTTTCAACAGGCTTCCCGAATCAACTAGCGTGCACTGGCACGGTTTAGATGTTCCAAACGTCATGGATGGTGCCCCTGGTATGACAACTAGCCCTGAGATTGGACCCGGAAACTATTTTGACTATCAATTTCAGATTAATAATCCACCCGGTACTCACATGTATCACGCTCATTTGGATGCGCTGCGTCAGGAAATGATGGGCCTACAAGGCGGCCTGATTATTTTGGAACCAGACCAACCAAGCTGCGTTCATCGTGATTACTTCCTCATGTTCCAGGAGTTCCATGTCGACAAACAGCCCATGCGAGGATATACACCCGGTGTCTATGATCTCGATCCTTACAATATGGACTATAATTTCTTTACAATTAATGGGCGATGTTTTCCAGACACCACGCCACTAGAAGTCTGTATTGGTGAGAATGTTCGCATTCGTTTGAGTAATGCCATGGAAACCGCCCACCCAATCCATCTCCACGGCCATCAATTCTATGTAACCGCTTCTGATGGCAACACGATTCCTCTTGGTCAACGACTTTTGCGAAGCAATATATTAGTTGCTTCTGGAGATACTTGGGATATTGAGTTTTCGGCTAATAATCCCGGTCAGTGGCCTTTTCACTGCCATATACCGCACCATATGACCAATAACATGTCTAAATCGGGAGGCGGGATGATGACAACGGTTCTTTATAAACAGTGAACTCGTTCAGCTAAAGCTGAACATCGAGGCTTCAGGTACGAAAGCCTCCTGAGACGATAGTCTCCAGTAACGAAAGCCTCCGGTAACGATATTCTCCAGTACGATAGTCTCCAGTGGAGAGTATCGCCGAAGCCGCAAACCCTCAAAGGAATACCTACCGGCGTAGGATAGAGTATCGCCGAAAGCGCACAGTCTTTAACAAATACATTCGCGCTGAGGATTGGTTTCGCCGAAGCAGTCTATCCAATAAGGAACACTCCGCGGCGAAGGATGGACTCTAACCCCACCTCTGAAGTTTACGAAGAACTTGCTAGATAACAAACAACGGTATGTCTGGTACTAAAGAGAGAATAGCTGTTAGCTAATAAAAAAGGGCAGTTTCTCCCATGGGGTAACTGCCCTTTTGTTGCTTTCGCTGGCCAATTCCCTTTTTACTTTGCGTCAATAGTATTTAGAATCGGTCCCTGCCAGTTTTCAAACCAAACCTGACCTGTGTATCCATTAACATCAAGTTCCGCGTAATCCTTACCATCTTTCTGAACCATAAATTCATAGTAACCAGGAGCCAGTTCCGGTTTTCCGATTGAATATCCTTGGCCCAATTTGGATACGAACTCTTGAGCACTCTTCGTGGCCTGTTCTTCGCTGACTGTAACCGCCCCGTTATTTCCCCAATTCATATGTCCATATTTTGTATTCCACATAATATTTGGACCCATGTCAGTTATGATCTGTCCGCCATTCTTGTAAACCATAACTTCATAGGCTTTAGCCCCTGTCGCTCCCTCTTTGAGCTCTACTTCATATCCATTTGCAAATTCATAAAGTTCGGCCACAACGACGTCTTGGTTAAATTTTTGAATATATGCCTTAGCAATGGCTAGTGCTTGATCAGATGTGGTGACTTCGCCATTTGTGAGGTCTACACCTAAGCTTTTTGCATCATAGCCGCCTCCCATCATGCCATAACCGCTACCGCCCATCATACCGTAACCGCTACCGCCCATCATACCGTAACCGCCACTGTATCCATTAGCACCGAAACCTCCCATCATGCCATAACCACCACCATATCCATTAGCACCGAAACCTCCCATCATCCCATAGCCTCCACCATTCCCATTAGTACCGAAGCCTCCCATCATTCCATAGCCTCCACCATATCCGTTGGGTCCTGGAGTGGTAAGCACATCAGAGTTATCATTTGGGGAAGACAGTGCTAAAGTTATAGGTTGAGGTGTCCCAAGCTGACTACTCTGTGTCGTTGTTTCAACTGTCTGTGTGAATCCAAGAGTTTGTCCCAACGATTTCACGGCACCTGAACCAGAGGTTAGGGCGAAAGCCGTACCCGAAAGCGCTATCACGCTTGCAATTGAGAGTCCTACAATCCATTTTGTCTTGTTCATTTCTTTTTCCTCCTTTAATTTCAACCAAGAATGTTTTCACAGCAACCCTGTCTTTATGTCTTAAGTATATTTAATCAATTCGATTATGCTGTGAATGAGTTATGAATTTCTTATGAATTTTCTCTCGAATTCGATAAAACTCATAACAAAACTGTGAATTTCCCATTAAATAAGGGACTCTGATTGATTCAGAATCCCTCTAAGCAATAAACTGATTCGAACTCCACAGTGCTGAAGTCCAATTGAGTCGATAACGTGCGCCATCCCCTCGAAAATCCTAATCCGAACCGTTCTCTTCTGACGTTAATGGCTCAATTTTATGACAATTGCAAAAAAATCAAGTATAACAACCTTCTTTGCCCAAGCCCCTGGGCTTTTTTTAATTCCATAAACACCTGATAATCTTCCGTGCTGCCAGTGGAAGCTAGGACTAGCTACCATAATTTCTCTAATAGAACCAAACAATATTATGGCTTCTGTTCACAAGAAATTCATAAGTTTTTCATAGTAAGTTCATAAAAATCTGGTATCTTGAGTCTAGGGCTCCCCATGACAATGCAAGATTGGAAATCACGTGGCTTCAATTACTCCAGCAGGAAGACTTAGTCTTCTTTTCTATTGCTACGAGATTGTCGCTCATGTTGACTCTATAAATATTCTAATCGTCCAAGCAAACTTGACTGGATTTCTAAAACTCGGAAATATTCGGAAAGGCTCAGACCCTGAATAATCGGTCTGAGCCTTTCCAGATCTTACGGCATTCGTCCGTACACCTACGGCACATATATTCACCTTCCTGACAATGATTATCTTTCATTGAAAAAATCAAGCAGCCATGTAAGCTGCCTGATCTCAACTTATCTTCCCATACTTCCCATGGATCCCATCATATTGTTGCCACTTGATTTTTGGGCTGGCTGTTGAGAAGCGTTTGAATTGTTCGGTTTGTTCGTTCCAGCCATTCCTTGCGTGTGTTGGGAATTAATCATCTGGTCATTCATTTGAGTGTTCATAGGCATGTTTTGCATTTGATCATTCATGGACACGTTCGAACTCCTCATTTGATCGTAGACATCTGTCTTAGATGGAACTGTTTGATCCGGCTGAGTGGTTTCTACCTGCTCAACTTCCGTGCTTGTAATATCATTGTTGTCCATATAAGCCTGTGCGTTCGAAGCTTTTGGCTGCATGTCCGTGGTATTTTTGCCGATTGTAGTAGCGTTCACGATCCCTGCCAATCCAAGTACCATAACTATTGATAGTGAAACCATTAAAACTCTCTTCTTCATAATTCATTCAAATCCTTTCGTAATTCGTTACTTAGTGTTTGCTCTGTAACTCCAATACTTGAAGCAATTTGTGATCTTCAGTCTAGCTGTCACCTCCTGTAGTCGCTAAAGTATTCGTACACCTGTTTAATTATCGAGGGGTAGGTTGAGAAATTTTCTTGACAAACTTTTTTCACTGGGTACCCCCTTAAATTTCTGATACATATACGAAAATATCCATAAGTGGAGGGGTAGAAGTGCCAGAATTAACGATTCAGCAAACTTTACTACTAGCCAAAGAAGGAAACGAACTTATTAGAGAAGAGTTTATACAAAATCACAAGCCATTTATCATGAAAATCTGCTTCAACATCTGTAAACGCTATCTCACCTGGGGACATGATGACGAGCTAAGCATCGCTCTAGTCGCTTTTAATGAAGCTATAGACAGTTTTAAACCTAACGACGGAGCGTCTTTCTACGGTTTTGCCAAAACAGTTATTACTCGACGGTTGATAGACTACTTTCGCAAAGAGTCTAAACATCAAGTACTCTCTCTTACCCCGTTGGAGGCTGACAAAAATGATCTATATGATTATGATTCAGCATCATCTTTTGAACTATATAAAGAAGAAGAACAAAAAAATGATTTTGCTGAGACAACAAAAAACTATACCATTGTACTAGCCGAGTACGGAATAACATTGGAAGACTTAGTCGAAGTTTCCCCGAAGCATAGAGACAGTAAGTCAACTCTTTGGAGAGTTGCCCAAGAGCTTTGTGAACACCCTAATTTATTAAAACACCTAACTAAAACTAAGCTTTTACCGCTCAAAGAGTTAGAACTCCTTACAGGCGTGAAGCGAAAGGTTCTAGAAAGAGGTAGAAAATATTTGATCGCAACAGTTCTAATTCTATCGGATCCAGAATTCGTATCTTTGAAAAGTTTCACTCAGATAGACCAATAACTTAAAGAGAGGGGTTAGCTTAATGAAGAAGACGAGAGGCATTGTCATGAAGACATCAAAAAAAGCCACCATCCTTTACACTGAAAGCGGTGACTATTTGGAAATCAAAACGCCGAAGACCACTCCTGCCCTCGGACAGGTTATTGAAATCGAGCTACCTGTGCATAAACCTTTAAGTCATAGACTCCTCAGATTTGGTTCTATCGCGGCAATCCTGCTACTCGCCTTAACTCTAAGTGTCTACAATATAGTCTCAGTGCCTAATACTGCTGTGGCTGCTGTTGTGATGGATATGGACACAAGTTTGGAACT